>JBBRGL010000145.1:0-6996 GCA_038240675.1 Peptostreptococcales bacterium | reverse complement strand
CAACGTCCATCCAGAACAGCTGTGTATCAACGAAGTGGAAAAGTTGTCTCAACAGACCCACGTAGAACCGATTGTCGAAGAACTGATTGAAAAAAGACGCACAGGTAAAAGCAAGTCTAGAAAGACCTATGCCGATCTTCCTGTGGAAGAAGTCTTTTATGCCCTCACAGTCGAAGACCAAATCTGTCCAACCTGTGATCAGGCGCTTCATTTGATGAAAGAAGAAATCCGTAAAGAACTTGTGATCATCCCAGCTCAGGTTAAAATGGTCCATCACATCAAATCTGTTTATGCCTGCAGAACGTGTGACAATGATGGCACTAAGGGAACGATTATCACAGCGCCTTCACCTCATCCGCCACTTCCAGGGAGTATGGCCTCTGCATCTCTACTTGCCTATATCATTGACAATAAGTACAGCTTGGCGCTACCCCTATACCGTCAAGAAGAGGCACTACTCAATTACGGCTTGGATATCTCAAGACAAAACATGGCCCACTGGGTGATACGCGCCTCTGAGAAATGGTTAACGCCACTCTACGAAAGACTACATAGCGCTTTACTGAGGGAACCCATGCTCCATGCTGATGAAAGTCCACTACAGGTCATTGATGAAAAGAAAGTCAACTGCTATATGTGGGCGTATGCTTCTGGTGA
Organism: Peptostreptococcales bacterium; assembly: GCA_038240675.1. Taxonomy (GTDB): domain Bacteria; phylum Bacillota; class Clostridia; order Peptostreptococcales; family Acidaminobacteraceae; genus JBBRGL01. The sequence continues at coordinate 6,339 of JBBRGL010000145.1, read as the reverse complement.
GAAGGGCCATCATCCCATCTATCTGTACGACTATCAACCGAGTCGCATGGGGAAGTTTCCAAAAGCCTTCTTAAAGGGCTTCGAGGGCTACTTGCAGACAGATGGCTATAGCGGCTATAATGGTGTCGAAAATGTCAAACTGGTGGGTTGCATGGCGCATGCGCGCAGGAAATTTACAGATGCACTGAAAGCCATGCCCAAAGGGTGTGACGTAAGTGAGACCAAAGCGACAGAGGCTCTTGCCTTTTTTAAGAAGCTGTACATTCTTGAGAAAGCTTTTAAAGCGTTAACGCCTGAGGAACGCCAAGCTGCACGTGCTGAAAAATCAAAACCGATTATGGATGCCTATAAACAGTGGCTTGATGGACTGAAAGCACATGCGTTACCTAAAAGTAAGCTAGGTGAAGCAATCAACTACTCGTTGAATCAGTGGGAACGCCTAGAACGCTTTCTTGAAAATGGCCATGTCGCTATTGATAATAACAGGGCGGAACGTGCCATCAAGCCTTTTGTGATTGGGAGAAAGAACTATTTGTTCTCCAAGTCACCAAAGGGAGCGACGGCAAGTGCCAGATGTTATTCGATCATTCAAACAGCTAAAGCAAATGGTCTAAATCCATTCGCGTACCTAAATTATATATTTGAGCAGCTTCCAAACGTTGATATCACAAATACCGATGTGTTGGACGCTTATTTACCATGGTCAAGTACCGTGCCTGACAGGATGAGAAGAAAAACAGAAGAAAAGGCTTAACATTAACGCTCCTCGAGATATTCGGTGGGCGTTTTTAGTTTATCAGAATTCTTACACGGGTTTTAGGTGTGCTGTCTTTTACGCTTACTAATAGAGGGTGCGCGTAAGATTATCTGTGCAAGGGGAATTGACAATCTATGAAGGCGGGAGTATACTTTAATTAATAAACCGATTGACGGTTTATTATGAAGAAGAATTTAAATGACTAAATCTATTGTTGAAATCCTACTTTTTCTCCCTTCGGTACTATACACAGGTTATTTGTTATTTATTGCGGGAGTACTTCAGAATGTTATGAATAAACTGGACGAAGCCGCATTTCATAACTCCCTTAATCTACTAGAAAAAACAGCAATGAGATGGCCATAGGCTATTACTGTAGAAGTATTGCGTATTTTGGTATGGTCCCATATTTTATATTCTATGGATTTAATAATTGCTGGTATACTGCTGGAATTTTGTATTTATAGTCGCATCTATAATAAGTAAAAGCTTGAATCTTCCAATTTACAAAAGGGTATTTACCCTCAAAAGCAGTGATGTCGCTTTTTTAAATGTGGAGCGTAGAAAACTCCAAAATGCAAACAGAATTCGTGCTTTCATTCAGTTTGTATCTATTGTTTTAATGACAATCGGGCTCATCGACGGACTCAATTAGATTGGTACTATCACGAAAAATATTGAGAGGCCTCTACCGGTTTATTTATACTAAGGGAGTGGATTTATGGCGCGTATAATTAAAGAAGAAGAATATAACGCAAAACGCAATGAGATTTTGGATTTTGCATTAAGTTTAATTTATTCCAAAGGGTATGTTCAGATGACTATACAGGATATTCTGAACGGGCTTCAAATTTCAAGGGGAGCTCTTTATCACTATTTTGATTCGAAACAAGCAATACTTGAAGCTCTTGTAGATTGTATGGTAGTAAATGCTGAGCAACTTATTCTCCCTATCGTACATGATCCGAATTTATCTGCTCTCGAGAAATTTCATTGTTATTTTGAGGCTTCAGCCAATTGGAAAAATATACAGAAGGATTTTGTTGTCAGCATTCTGCGTATGTGGCATGTCGATGAAAACATTTTAATCCGACATAAATTAACCTCCGAGTCATTGAAGCGTACACCTTGCATTATCGAGCCAATCATACATCAAGGCATAGCTGAAGCAGTTTTCACAACAAAGTTTCCTAAGCAAGTTGCTGAAATAATTGTAGGAATTGCACTGACATTAACCGACTCAATTATTGAGCTGATGTTCCCCTCAAAATTTGCACAAGAAACTTATAGGGAATTGGAGATTATTTTGGCTGCCTATACTGAAGCTATCGAACGTATACTTGGGGCTTCTGAAGGATCACTCAAAATTTTTGAAAAAACGTCATTTAGAGAGTGGTTTGATTAAAATATATTTTATCTCAGAGCATAATGTACCATTGTTTGTATAAAAAACGAGAACGATTGAAAAATTAGTAAATATCAAAAAATGGGGTGTGCATATGTCACTAATAACAAAACTCGCATCAAAGATGCTTGGTCTTCCACCGGCTGTAACTTCGAAACTTGAATATCAAATAGACCTTCCTGTTCCTATGACCGATGGAACAGTGCTACTAGCTAACCGGACAGCTCCTAAAAATGGGGAAGGATTGCCGATTATCTTGATCCGAAATCCTTACAGCCCTCGTGGCGATAAACCTGATTTTTTGTCTCTTTTGATTGCCGAACGCGGATATCAAGTCATAATGCAAAACTGTCGTGGAACTTGGGGTTCTGGTGGAGAATTCCAACCGTTCCGAGATGAGAGGGAAGATGGATTAGCGACATTCAAATGGCTTGAAGACCAGCCTTGGTTCAGTGGTTCTGTTGGAATGTTCGGGTTGAGCTATTTTGGGTATGTGCAGTTGGCGTCTGGATATGGTGCTCCTGATTATGTGAAGGCGCTCGCACCACAGATGTCTGCTTCAAAAATTTATGGCGTATTCCGCTCACAAGGAACTTTTTCCTTTGACGTCACGCTTACATGGGTATATCAAACTTTTGTGCAAAATGTGCAAAAATCAGCCAGTGACAAGAGGAAAGCGAAAGCACGGCTGGATAGTGCATTGAGAGTGGGTTATAAGTATTTACCAGTTGGGGATGTGGACAAGGTTTCTTTGAATTTTACTTCTCCTTTCTTTCAAAACATTATTAAAAATGATAAACCGGAGGATGATTTTTGGGCTGAGATGGATCATTCAAAGATGATTGGACAAATTAAGGCACCTGTTCATTTTATTGGCGGCTGGTATGACTTTTTCTTAGCAGACCAGCTTGCAGACTATACTTCCCTAAAGAATGTGGGCAAGGACCCATACATTACAATTGGTCCGTGGTCACATTTTTCTAATCCTGGACTAAGTGCAGGTCTCAAAGAAAGCTTTATATGGTACGACATATATCTAAGAGGAAACAGCTCTGTGCGCAGATTATTGCCGGTTCGAGTATGCATTATGGGAATTAATAAATGGGTGGATCTCCCTTCATGGCCACCCACCGCTGATGAAACAAGATGGTACTTACAGACTGGTGGGGGGTTGTCAAAGAATATATCTGTAAATGAAACAGGATCATCTTGTTATAGGTATAATCCTGACGATCCGACACCGAGCATTGGTGGTAGGGTGTTTCTGAATGGTGGACCAAAGGACAACAGTAAGATTGAGGCTCGAAGTGATGTTATAACCTTTACCAGTGAAGCTATGACTTTAGATACAACCATAATGGGTGTAGTATCAGTCGAACTGTATGTCAGGTCATCAGCAGTTTATACCGACTTCTATGCAAGACTCTGTGATGTTTCGCCAAATGGCAAGAAGTCCATCAACATCTGTGAAGGGATTGTCCAGCTAACTACAGAACCAGAAAATACCGATATGGATGGTGTGCGTAAGATTGTTATTGACTTGTTTTCCACGGCACATTGCTTCAAAACTAGCCATCGAATACGTCTTCAAGTGTCTAGTGGTGCGCATCCAGCATATGCTAGAAATCTAGGGATAGGGGATTCAATTGCAACAGGTACGGAAATGAGGGTAGCAGACCAAGAGATTTTTCACAATGCCTCGCACCCCTCGGCTGTTATTCTGCCTGCTGTTTCAACTCCTAAATAATTATAGTTAAAAAGAAATGAATTTAATGGTAGGTGTAATTTTATATGAGAAGTAGAATACAGGGAGGGGTTGAAGTGAATTATGTCAATGTTGGATATGACGCTACAAATTATTATGCTATTGCTACACAGAAAGGATATATACTGATTGATGTTGGTATGCCAGGTACAACAAAAAAACTGGTTTATTCTTTAAATAAAAATGGTATAAATGCTAAAGATATTAGTCATCTAATAGTTACACATTTTCACCCTGACCATTGCGGTATCGTTCAAGACCTTCAACAAATTGGCATTGAACTAATCATAAGTGATATTCAAAGGACTTTCGTTGATGATGCGAATAAGTATTTAAAAAGATTTCCCGAGTTTAAAGAAATAATTGTTAATCCCAAAAACATAATAATTGAAAATGATAAAAAAATATTCTTTAATATCATCGGTATTCCCGGTTATCTTATTTATACCCCTGGACATTCTGATGATTCTATTAGTATTGTGATTGAAGGGATGGGTGTTTTTATAGGCGATTTACCATTATTAGGATATAGTGAATTGGAAACAGAAAAAAAACTTGAAAAGAGTTGGGTTTGTATTAAGAATACAGGAGAGCAGAAGGTTTTTCCGGCACATGCGAACAGTTTTGAATTATAATCAGTAATAAATTTTGAAGAGTGGATTATTTTTCGAGAGATTGTATTTGTTGATATATTGTGTGTATCAGTCAGATAATCTGAGGGGAAATAACTTTTTTCCTGCTCAAGCCCTGTTGAAACAGTGGCGATGTTGCATAAAACATCTAATTACAGGGCTGGTCATTTTTAAGGAGGCAAGACATGGATTACACTGTATCAAAAGAAGCGGTGTTAATGATGAAACGGTGGTCTAAGCATACCATAGCGACGGGTCGTCGACATACTGTCGGTATTAAATGGGATGGCACTGTGATGGCTGTGGGTGATAATAAATATGGTCAGTGTAATGTAAGCAGTTGGAGCGATATTATTTCGGTCGCGGCTGGCAATGTTCATATGGCAACGAACACGGGTAATGCTCATACAATTGGACTCAAATCTGACGGTACTGTGGTGGCAGTAGGGTGGAATGAGCAAGACCAATGCAATGTACGTGATTGGTTCGATATTGTGGCGGTCGCGGCTGGTTGGCGTCGCACCGTTGGCGTTAAATCGGATGGCACGGTGGTTGCTGTTGGGCGAAATAATGAAAGCCAATGCAATGTAAGCGATTGGTGCGATATAGTAGCAGTTGCGGCAGGCGACTGGCATACCATTGGACTCAAATCTGACGGTACTGTGGTGGCTGTAGGTAATAATAGTTATCGCCAATGTAAAGTAAACGACTGGTGCAACATAGTGGCAGTTGCAGCGGGTTATCTTCATTCAATTGGTCTTAAATCGGATGGTACTGTGATAGCTGTTGGGCGAAATGATCAAGGTCAGTGTGAAGTGAACTCATTGAGCGGCATTGTATCTATAGCAGTGGGTAGTAGTCACACAATTTGCCTTAAATCGGATGGTACGGTGACGGCTGTGGGTTGGAATTACTATGGTCAATGCAATGTAAATGACTGGTGCGATATTGTAGTGATTGCGGCTGGTTGCGCTCATACCATCGGTCTTAAATCTGACGGCAAGGTGGTGGCTGTGGGTGATAATTCATATGGCCAATGCGATGTAAGCGATTGGTACGGCGTCCAACTACCTGGAAAATAAATATGTTTAATTCGGTTCAAGAAAGCTGAAATCGGCTTGAGTAAAAAGCAAATTGACTTCGCTGGTAATTGAAACGAAAGTCAGCAAATGAGACAGTCATGAGGCGAAAAGATATGGGGAAATATTCAAGAGATGAATTTTTAGACGCATTACAAGTTGTATCGTCTACCATTAGTAAATGTGAAAAGATACAGCCTAAATTTGCGCAGGGGACTTCTCAATATACTCTTCTTAAGAACAGAATAAAGGCGATGTATATCTCAAGGGCACTAATTACAGAGAACCGTGAGATTGAGCAATATTCTAAAGAAGAATTGATCGATGCTCTTAAACCGGTAGCATCTGTGATAAGTAAGTGTGAAACGGGTCAACGGAAACATGAGACGGAAGCACCTCAATACAAGCGCTTTCAAAAGATTATCGATGCGATGAATACTTCCAAAATGCTGATAACAGATGAAATTGGGAAGAGGGTTTGATTGTTATTGCAACAATTGCTAAAATCAAAATAAAAGACATAGTTGAATTGCGGAGAAAACTTGACCAGATTTATGAGGGTAAGTCGCAGATTGACTTGGCTAAGTGGGCTTTACAGTTGTCAAAATATATTTTTTCGCTCATTGAATATGATTATGAAAATGAATCAGCTATTGTGGATGGGTTTACTACTAATGAAAAATGGCAAATTGGCGAGGCAA
>JBBRGL010000144.1:0-7000 GCA_038240675.1 Peptostreptococcales bacterium | reverse complement strand
AGAGGAGAGTGACGAGGGCAGCGCTTATCAAATGCGTATTCATAAAGATTTTGGAAACAAAATCAGATATGATGGAGTGCCGGTGTTCGTCTATGCTCGAATAGTAGAAATCACAAAAAGTGGCGTAGAAAAAGAACGGATGGATTTAACAGCGCGGATCGAGATTTTTTCTGGGAATGGGCCTATAAATGTTAGCCAAACTGTTCTTTCAGGTGCTTACATGGGGGCTACTGTTCGAGTGGAATCTGGGAGTGATAACAAAGAGGCCCAAGGCGTCATTAGTTTTAGGTTTAATGGCGATGGCGGATTCTTGCAAAATAATGTTATTTTTGAGCTGGTGGGTGATCCACTCTTGGTTTTACAGGGGCGGTACGAGGACGCTGTTTATATTCAAGCAGGCTCTCAAAAGATGCATCAATTGCCTTTTGTTGTTGAAGATTTTGTTGCAAAGGCAGAGTACCGCATTGAATCCGTGAAAGATGATGCCCCTTTTAGTGTAGAGATTCTCTACGATAAGATGGGAAAACCGTATTTGTCTGTCACCAATACCAGTGAAAAGAAAGAAGAATTGACTGCGTTTTATGAAACGTATACTGTGGAGCTAATCGCTGAAAATGAAAAAGAATTTGCCAGAGGGTGGGCGAGAGTAATCGTTTGTAATGAAGGCCTTGTCGCTAAGTTTCACGGAGGTAAGCCTGAGATTAAAGGGTACTTTGATCGTAAATTAGACCATATGGCAGAGACCGTTGTAGACTTCAAATTAGGGGTCTGGAATGAGCAAACGGAAATTTTGGATTTTTCAGTACCTGATGAACTGGCGTTTACCTACTCGGATGAAGAACGCATCTGTGATCTTATTGGACTGAAAGCTGAACTGGACGTTGATAATGCTGATAAAGAAGTGATTCGTTATCGCTTGTGTGCAGAAAAACCCTTTCCTAACGATGCGCCTATAGAAGGTGATTTTCTCGCAGCGTGCAATCAAAACGGCGAATTCTATGAATTTAAGGCTTCTGTACCCCTTATGCCTGACATACAAATTTTCAATGAAGAGGCTAAGGTAGAGGAAGAGTACCAAAACTGTCGGTATATGATCAGAACTTACTTGCCGTCTGACGTAGGCCAAAAGTTGATGGATGAACTGGAGAACAATCGGGCACTTTATCAGTATGGTGCAGAAGATTATCGGATTTATAGACACTATGTATGGAACCGAGCTCAGTTCTATATTATGAAAGATAAGACAGATTACATGCGTTCCGCAGCAATGTACAACGACTTCATGGTGATTTGCGACTACGCTCAGTGGATTGGCGATATCGCACTCGAAATTATTTTGATGCCAGTGGGTGGTCCTCTTGCCTCTTTTGTGATTAAAAATGCGAAGAATATTTTAGTCATCGTTATCGGTGAGTTTATTAAAAAAGGGACATTGAACTTTGATGATCTGATCGATATTGTGCGCGCTATTGTAGGGGATATGGAAGATATTACTTCTTCGACACCGGGGCCATCGCAGTATAAAAAACTCATGATTTGGCTAGTGGCTTTCTTTGCTTACCGTGTGATCTACCATCGTTTCTTTGGCAAGGATATGAATGATGTTCCAGTTGACAGTTGGGCAGGTGCTATTAGAAAAGCCTTGTCTGATTTGATGGTCAAAGCGATTTTGATTGGATTTGTAGCGCGCATTATGCCCACTCACGAAAAATCAGGGTACTCTGAGGAGATGGAAAAGAAATTACTCAATCATAAAATCCTTGATGAGAACATGATGAAACCTTTGACAAGCAAAGGGGACGCCATTGTTGAAGCCATTGATAGTAAGACAGCTTCTTGGGTAGATAGACTTTGCAACTACTTGGATAGTATTGTCGATGGCAATAGTCAATTTGCCTTTAAACAATAGGATTAAGCCAAGGTTATTGAATGTCTTTTATGATCGCCATTAATTTCATTAAAAGAAGGGTCTGTATCAAAGTAAAAAACTTTTGATACAGACCCTTCTCATTTTTTTACCACCCGCTATTCAGTGGCTTTTGAAGTTCGACGGAAGATATTCCGCCAGCGGAGTAGGTGTAGTTGGTTTTGGGTTCGAAATAGACCATGCCTCTAGTCTCTAAGAATCCTTTTTTTGATTGAAAGGTGCTGTTGATAGTAAAGTGACTATAGGTTTTGTTCCCATTCGATACGTACATGTTGTAGAAATCAATAGGCAAGACGTTGTGGCCACCTGGATAATTTGGATAGGCGCCTTTATCAAACGGGGTCAAGTAAAGGGTTGTGGTGATTTTATCTCCAGGGTTTAAAATCGGCAGTTTTTGACCGATGACGGGATCAAAGACATCGTACACTGACTCCTGACCTTGTGCATAATTGACCGTATTTGCGTTAAGTCCTTGCTCAAAATGTTTGCGGTATTCTGTTGAAGAGCCAATCGCAGCGGCTGATCCAAAACCATACTTATTGTCTGATTCGAGATAGAGGCCATTATTACCGCTGGTCATAGTCCAGTAATCCATTTCAAAAGTGACATTTAGATCGAACGCTCCAGGGACTGTCGGGAAATTCGTTGGATTGGACACTTCTACTTCAACGTAAGCAGGTCTATATTGATAATCAGGATGTAATTTCAAGAAAGGTGAATTGATTGGATTTGGGCTGGCGTGATTGTTTGAATCATCGATGGCTTGTACCATTTTATCCGTCATGACACCAACCACTGTATTCGCAATCTCTGATGCAGGCACACCTGCTTCGGTCAAGGCAACCATGGCCAGATACTCCATATTGCCCTTGAGCAGTTTGTCAAAATTATGAAGGGGCGGTAGTTCCATGGCAGCCAGCACTGAGTCTACTAGCATGGTCAATGCAATTTGGAATGCACCTTTTAGGCTATTGATTGGGCACAAAGAGACAATTGCCTTAATGACTTCTAATTTGAAGTTTGCGTATGCATCTTTAACTTGGGTTACTTTCGTTTTCGGCCCATGAACTTTGAGAGCCATCAAAGACAGCGGCCTGAATTGCCAAGTTGGGAATCAGTAACACCAAACAAAGAACATAACTCAGCCAACGCTTGCGATTCATTGAAACACCTATTTCCGGGATTCGTAGGGTGGAAGGGCAATGCCTCCCTCATGAGAGTATAGCGCTACTCACAGAATAGTCTATAACTTGCATTAAACGGTCACCCAAAAAAACCTTTTAAAACTTCGAATTTTGATGAGCGTGTCAAAAGTAAATTTCTCGCTTATTCATACTGCATATAGTTCCAGTTGAACATTCCGGAACTATATGAACAAGATCAACTACGGACTTTTGACACCCAATCAATCTGCTATTCAGAAGGCATAATCCCTTGCGTTGCAAGAGGACATGATCGCTTATTGACCACAGAAACCCTCAAGTAAGTTTTTCATTACTTGACATAAAGTCATCAAGAAGCCCCTCTATTTAATCTGAAAGGGGGCTTTTTATTATTGTGGCACTTTTTCATAATAGACATACTGCCCTTCGCTTCTAATAGCACTGAAATTATTTTTTAAAATGACGTTCAATGATGCTCTATTATCTTTGTGAATTTCAGCCTGAATTTTTTCCACATGCTTACTAAATGCAAATTCGCAGAGACGTCCAACACTTTGAGTGGCATACCCTTTATTATGATAGGCCGCGTCTATTTCATAGCCGATCTCCACTGAACCCCATGGATCTGGTGGGCCTTTGAACCCGATGTCCCCTACAATAACGCCATTCTCGTTACTGATGAGCCAAACAGACCAAATGAGGAGCTCTGGATATTTTTTGTAAGCATCAAGATCCTTTTGTATGATTTTTTGAATAACGGTATTTGGCCAGTGACCCAAAGTTTTTAAGCCTTGGTATTCCCCTTGACTGCATAAAGCCTTGAACATTTCGGCCGTTATGGGTCTGAGTTGACAGGTGCCACATTCTAGTACTAATGTGAAATTTTTATGCGTTTTCACCGAATCATCCTTTTAATTTGATTTGCAAATGCTTCAGCCTGTTCTTTTATAGACTCTATTTCAAGGACTGTTCCTGGATCATTTGCAATGGCACTGAGTAGAAAATTTTGGGGAAGGAATAGCCCTTTATTGATATTCAAAGCCCCTAACAACTGGTTTGCCACACTATCACCCCCTGAATTGCCTGAAACGACAATGGCGAACATGGTTTTTTCATGAAGTGCCACTCTGCGGTAGAGAACGGTCATGCGGTTTATAATGGCTGTGAGCATGGCTGAAATAGCGTCATTATAATTAGGTAACAACCAAATAACAATATCTGCTTCTTCAATAGCAGGTAAGATTTCGAGAATAACCTGGCCGCCATAAAAACAGGCATTTTTTTCGCTATAGTGAATACACTGTGTAAAGCCACAGCCTTTGCAGTCAACTATTGTACCATTTTCTACATGAAGTACACGTGTGCTCACATGCTGGAGGTGACTTGAAACCTCATTCCACAGCATCAAAGTGTTAGAGGTCGCATCTTGGGATGCGTGCAGAACCAGTATTTTCGGTGATGTATAAAGTTTATGAGCCTCGTGTTCAAATCGTTCAAGTAATTGATTGATCAATTGGACGCTGATTTGAGGCAAAGTGCGCTGAATGCTTTTTTGCCAAGTCCTGAGGTTTTTATAACCTTCGATAATTTCCAGGAGTGGGTGTCCAATAAAACTCACACCATGCTTTGATAAATTAAAAATGAAACTCTGCGCAAATCTTTTTGTATAAAACTCCGTCTTTGAAACCACAATGAGAGCAGCTAGAACACCTTCGAAAGCGCTGTTGTCCTCTATAAGTGCATCTTTAACAAGTGGGTAAACCCCCTCGGAATCTCCAAATGCATCGAGTTCAAAGCAAAATAAGACCTTCTGCCCCTTCATTACTGGGTCATAGGTATGGTGTATGGAGACATGTATAGAACTGTGTGCAATAGTTTCGAGCATATAGGCTAATGGTTCATGGCTTTCGCTTGGGGATAAAATATAGATCACATCAAGCGCCTCCATACAGTTTAAGTAACGCATCTCGCGTTTTTTTTAGCAACTGCTCCACACGTTCGTCCTGCTTGATTTGGTCATACACTATTCCAAATGGTGTTTTCCAGCACTTTGCCCCAAAAAACACACCGTCCAAATAGGTTGCAACATGGGCTTTTTCGCCTTTTAAGAAAGCAATTAAGCTAAGGGCACCCGATGAATACGCTGGGGCAATAAAAGGTTTGAACCCAAGCTCTCTGACTTTCAAGTTGGCACTAACGGTCAGCTGAGTCAATTGAGTAGATAGCGCTTCGTCATATGCAGCCGCGGAATTGAGAACAACCAGGTCCCTGCCATGGGGGCCATATATCGCGCCCTCAATAAGGTAGTTTTCAAGCGCAGGATTCAACTTTGCAAAATACCGCGCTCTTGCATGCATGACCCCCAACCCGAAGCCCACTATTTGAAAATTAGACAGTCCCCTATAATCACTGATTCCCAAGTCATTCTTATTGCTTTCATCATAGACAACCTGACACAGCAAATCCACTGGATCAGAAACAACGGCAAAAACGCCTTTAAAATCCCTATCCCGTGCTAACTTGGCATAGTGCTTCATTATTTTAGCATTGCTTTCGAACTGTGCCATACGCACATCTTGGTCCACTACGTCTACAGGTGGAATAAAAGCACTGGCGGTAAAAACAAACACATCACATTCAAAAAGATCTTCCAAATCAACGCCGACTACAGAAATTTCATTTCCCATAGCCTCAGAATAAATCTGATTGACTTCAAAACTAAAGCGTTCAATTTGCTTTGGATTCAAATCATAAATGCCTATTGACTCGACAATCTCTTGTCCGAGGAGCTTTAGACCTATTAAAAGATGGCTTCCCACATCTCCCAGACCCAATAGATTGATTCTTAATTTTTCAGGGCTTTTTTCTAACAAATACATCCATTGAGGACTATCCAAATTTACAAGCGGAACGCTTTCTTCACCTTCATGCCTAAAAAGTTGCTCTATACCAAGTATGGGGCGGCCAGCTATAGACGTTGGCACAAGATCCCTCTGATGTCCATTGCCAAAGTGTTTGCCGAGTATAATCCTTTTGCCAGGGTTCGGCATTTCGATTAGTATACCCCCTATAGAAGGTGCCTCTTGTTCACAAGCAATACAATAATTTTCAAAGTCGTAATAAAACATAGGTCACCCGCTCATCTTTTGAATGCGTTTAATGGTTTCATAATCATAACTGAGTAAGTCTGAGGGTCTGGAAGCGCTGTCATAGGTCAAGAACTGCCCTTTGTCTGGAAAACGCGGACTAATGAGTACCTCTCCTAAATTCCCCAATGTCAAATTCCGTTCGTTTGCTTTTAAGTATTCCGACTCGATGGAACGCATAATCTTGTAGGCATTTTCGATACAGACTCTTGATAGATTCAGCATTTCATGAAGGGGAACATCCTTTATATAACTGGGGTACATAAAGGGCATCATTAAATTGACTGATGGAATAAGGTTGCCCTCGGGATAGGAGTCTCTGCTAACAGCGTCGCCGCCCACAAAGGGGTAAAGTTGACTTTCATTAAACCACACCTTGAGCTTTGGAATAAAGTAAGCACTGTCCACTGGCACACCAGCCATTTCCATCTTCGCTTTTCCCCGCCCAGAAAGTATGGCAACCATGAGTTTTTTTATGGGAACCCTTTCTTGTCTCAAATAATGATTTATTTTTTGGAAACGATACCCTTTGTCCATCAGATCATCTACCAAAATGACTTCGCGATTGTAGGATTTGATGGTCTTTGCTTGAATATTCAAATCTAAGTAATGAGGATAGGCTTGAATCTCATAATTTGTTCTTTCTGAATTGTAGTAGCGTTCCGTGTGGAAAGCCTTTGTCACTGTATTGGGAATCGTCCATCTTTTAAAAATATCACCGTAAGTGACGAGTATATACTTGCCCAGCTGTTTTGGCATTTGAG
>JBBRGL010000143.1:0-7114 GCA_038240675.1 Peptostreptococcales bacterium | reverse complement strand
GAAAATTTCCATGAAAGTTTGGAAGAACTGACAGTCATAGCGGCGCCATATTCTTTTAGCAATAAGAACGACGGTAGGCTATGCATCATTGGACCGACACGCATGGATTATGAATCGGTAATATCTGTCGTCGAGTATATTCGGAAGACCCTTTCGGATGTATTCTCAGGCATTTATTTATAGAAGCAAGGAGGACGAAATGCAAGATTTTGAATCAAACACTCTTGATCAGCAGGCCGAAGAACAAATCGTGGAAGTGATTAGTGAGGAGAATATTGAAATGAAGCGAGAAGCTAAGGAAGAAAAAAAAGCAGCCGAGGCTCTTCAAACACTCATTGACGAGGCTATAGTTGATCAAAAAAATCAATTTCTAAGACTTTCAGCGGACTTTTCCAATTATAAGAAGCGCGTTGAAAAAGAGAAGTTGGACAGTATGAAATATGCAAATGAAAAAGTCATCATCGAGTTGTTGGGCGTTATTGACAACCTCGAACGGGCCATTGCACATTCAGAGGACCTTTCTAATGAAGAATCCTTACTGAGTGGCATTAAAATGACCCTGAAGTCATTGACGGATATCCTGAAAAATCACGGTCTGGAACCTATCGAAACGGATGGCAAACCATTTGATCATTTTCTTCACCACGCCGTAATGACTGAGCCTTCTGAGGAAGTCGAAGTGGACACGATTATTCAAGAGTTTCAAAAGGGCTATACCCTTCATTCAAAAGTCATCAGACCAAGCATGGTCAAAGTAGCATCTAAAGAATAAGGAGGATCACTATCATGGGAAAAATCATTGGTATCGACTTAGGAACCACAAATTCATGCGTCGCCGTACTTGAAAATGGTGAAGCGGTCGTTATTTCTAACGTTGAGGGAAACAGAACCACGCCTTCAGTCGTTGCATTTACAAAGAGTGGCGAGCGACTCGTCGGTGAAACTGCCAAGAGACAAGCCATCACAAATCCAGAACGCACGATCGTGTCCATCAAGCGTCACATGGGGACTGATCACAAAAATGAAATTGATGGCAAAAACCATACACCTCAAGAAATTTCAGCAATGATCCTTGCTAAACTCAAGGCTGATGCTGAAAGCTACTTGGGCGAAAAAGTAACAGAAGCGGTCATTACTGTTCCTGCTTACTTTACAGATGCGCAGAGACAGGCGACTAAAGACGCTGGCAAAATTGCGGGTCTTGATGTCAAGCGTATAATCAATGAGCCAACTGCAGCTTCTTTGTCTTATGGACTTGACAAAACAGACAAGCACCAACGCATTATGGTTTTCGATTTGGGCGGCGGAACATTTGACGTCTCTGTTTTAGATATTGGTGACGGCGTATTTGAAGTACTTGCAACCAATGGGAATAACCATTTGGGCGGCGATGATTTCGACAATGTCATTGTGGATTTCCTTGCTGAATCTTTCCTCAAAGAGCATAAAGTGGACCTTAGAAAAGACAAAATGTCCCTTCAACGTTTAAAAGAAGCGGCAGAAAAATCAAAAAAAGAATTGTCTACGACTCAAAGCTCAAGTATCAATCTTCCGTTTATTACAGCAACGGCTGAAGGTCCTCTCCATTTCAACATGGATTTGACACGTGCGCGTTTTGATCAATTGACAGAGTCTTTAGTGAAACAAACTCAAGGACCTACTCAGAAGGCCCTTGATGACTCAGGTCTCAAAGCTTCAGAGATTGACCAAGTTATTCTGGTTGGGGGTTCAACACGTATTCCAGCTGTTCAAGAAGCGGTCAAGAAAATCACGGGACAAGATCCACACAAGGGTGTCAATCCTGATGAGTGCGTCGCTTTAGGTGCTGCTATTCAAGCGGGCGTTCTTTCGGGTGAAGTCAAAGACATCGTTCTTCTCGATGTAACACCCCTTTCACTGGGTATCGAGACATTTGGCAATGTATTTACCAAGTTGATTGAGCGCAATACAACGATTCCAACGAAGAAATCACAGGTGTTCTCGACAGCTGCTGACAATCAGACCGCTGTTGATGTTCACGTGCTTCAAGGTGAGCGCTCCATGGCTCAAGACAACACGACTTTAGGCCGTTTCCAACTGGATGGTATTCCACCAGCAAGAAGAGGCGTTCCGCAAATCGAAGTAACTTTTGATATTGATGCTAACGGCATTGTCAACGTCAGTGCCAAGGATATGGGAACCCATAAAGTTCAGCACATCACTTTGACGGCGTCGACGAATCTTTCAGAAGAAGAAATCAAGCGAAAAGTCAAAGAAGCTGAAGAGTATGCAGCTGAAGATGAAGCTAAGCGCAAATTGGCTGAGGCAAGAAATCACGCTGACAATTTAATTTACGAGTGCGAGAAATCCATCAAGGAAATGGAAACAGAGATTTCTGAAGAGGAAAAAACAGCACTTGATGAGAAAATTGCCGCTACAAGAGCAGTCCTCAGTAGCGATGACCACGAAGTCATTAAAAAAGCGACAGAGGAATTGACAACCGCTTTCCATCCGATTGCGAGCAAACTCTATGAGAAAGCGCAAAAGGAAGAACAAGCTAAAGCAGGTGGCGAAGCGGAGTCACAACCAAAAGATGACGGTGTTGTAGACACTGACTATGAAGTAGTAGACTAATAATAATCATCGAAGAGACACCCGTGCATGCGGTGTGTCTCTTCGAATATTTCGTAACTTAATTGAAAGGCGGTTCATGTGTGAGTAAAAGGGATTATTACGAGGTGCTTGGGGTTTCAAAAGACGCGAATGAAGCGGAATTGAAAAAAGCCTATAGAAAACTTGCGATGCAGTACCATCCCGACAGGAATCCTGATAACAAAGAATCCGAAGATAAATTCAAAGAAGCCAATGAGGCCTATGAAATACTCAGCAATCCCGAGAAAAGAAAGCTGTTTGATCAGTTTGGCCACGCAGGTGTCGACGCTAATTTTGGCGGCGGTGGCGGAGGCGGCGGAGGCGGTTATTCTGGATTTGGGGATTTTGAAGACATTTTCAGCGAACTTTTTAGCGGTGGTTTTGGCGGAGGCGCGAATTCTTCCCGCAATCGTAATCAACCCCGCAAAGGCGGCGACTTGAAGCTTTATATGGATCTTGAATTCATGGAGGCTGTTTTTGGCGTTGAAAAAGAAGTGGATTTTTTGCGCACTGAAAATTGTGAAACCTGCGCAGGAAGTGGCGCTGAACCAGGTACGAGCAAAAAAACTTGCGAAAAGTGCGGCGGCTCCGGAGAACTTCGCTTTAGACAGCGCAGTTTGTTTGGTGAATCTATTGCTGTTCGCGAATGCGACAGCTGTCATGGCTCAGGCCAAACTTTTGAAAAAGCTTGTCATACCTGCAAAGGGCATGGCATCGTCAAAAAACGTCATAAAGTTAAAGTCAAAGTCCCTAATGGCATCGATGAAGGACAAATGATCCCGCTCCGCGGCGAAGGCGATCTTGGATCAAAAGGCGGGCCACGTGGAGATGTCTATGCAGTCGCACGGATCAAATCGCATATCCTCTTTAAAAGAGATGGAAATGACGTGGTCTGTGAGATGCCTATAACGTTTGTTCAAGCAACTCTTGGGGATGAAGTGATTTTGCCGACCCTTGATGGCAAAGTCAAATATAAGATTCCTGAGGGGACACAATCCGGGACAGTCTTTAGGCTTAAGGGCAAAGGTATTCCCATTCTCAATGGATTTGGACGCGGTGACCTTTATGTAAAAGCCAACGTTGAAACGCCTAAGAAGCTCAATGAAAAACAGAAAAAAATGCTTAAAGATTTTAATGAAAGCGTCACTATTGAGTCTTATGATCAACAGAGCGTCTTTGTTAAAAAAGTGAAAGATCTTTTTAAATAGAGGGTTGATGTTTCATAAGAGTGTTTATGGAGGACTATATGTACACGACTTCAGATCGAATGATTATTGAACCTTTGCTTCAAAAGGCCAATTATTTCGCGCTACCGCTTATTGGTGTCAATGCGACTTTTAATCCTGATTGGTTAGTAGATGATTTGGAAGAACCCAAAGGGATGCTTTATTCACCGCATTATTTTTCATTTGTTTACAGTGAAGAAGAGTCTTATCTCAAAACACTTTGTAATGAGCAGTTCACCGATGGCTTTTACGGCTTTTCTGGGACTCATCCCAAAATTTTTGAATACATGAAACAGCATCAATTGATTGACTGGCTTACCATTAGTAGTCAGTACCATTATGTAGGAACCAATGAAGCCTTTGATGGGTACTATACCATAGAGACTGTCGATAAAAGGTGGGCATCTGAAATCGATGATTTGTATGAGTATAAAAGCGACAACACCATTCTTGAGATTACCCGCGCCATCGAAGAACGGCCAAGTGCTTGTATCTGTATTGAAGGTGTATTGGCATCTTGGGTACTGCTGCATGATGATTATTCTATTGGCTTTATGTATACAAAGCCAGAGTATAGAAAACTGGGTCTTGGTAAATTGGTCTCACAAGCTATTATAAGTATTTGCGTAGATAAAGGCATAACGCCTTTTCTGCAAATTGTCCATGGCAACCATAAATCGGAAGGGCTGGCACAGAAATCGGGATTTATAAAGCATGCTGATGTGTATTGGTTTGGCATAGTCGTTCCGGGAACCAGCAGTGTCAAAAATATTCGTGAGGATTATTTGGCGCACTTCTTGCCAATGCAACCTATTCAGTACATTTCAAGCTATGGTTTAACCACCTTAAGGGAAATGGATAGTCGCTATACTTTGGCGATGGAAGTTTCTGACATTCTAGTCTATCAAAATGAAGTGTTGCAGGGGAAAATCACTTTAGTCAACGACAGAGATACTTTTTATTTGTTCAATGAAGTGGATTATCTGGACTGGATTGAAGTCTTAAAAGTCTTTCATACCATCGAATCAAACCCTTATGTGTCGGTTTTGTTTTCAAGTACACAAACCCTTGAGGGCGTTCAATCCATCGTCGTTGAGGGCGAGAAATGGGCACTGAATCTTTAATGGCATGTACAGGATAACGGAGGCGTTATTGGGACAATGAGACCACTCTTTTCTGATAGGGCATTTGTGTGATATACTATCTATGATTAGAGTGTCAAAAGTAAGTTTCTCGAATATTCATACCGCATATAGTGCCAGTTGAACCATCCGGAACTATTTGCGGTATGAATAGGATCAACTAAGGGCTTTTGACACCGTAATCATCTATGATTACGGCAAAACAATTCAGTTGATTAGATCAGAAAAAAATGCCATACGTGGCGACGCTTGGGAGGGTTTGATGAGGTGTCCATATTGCTTAGTTGATGATTCAAAAGTTGTCGATTCTAGACCAACAGATGATGGTCATGTAATTCGCAGAAGAAGAGAGTGTATCCAGTGTAAGAATCGATTTACGACTTACGAGAAAGTTGAAGAAATCCCTTTGATCGTTGTCAAAAAAGATGGAAATAGACAAGCTTTTAATCGGAGCAAGATCATCAATGGACTTATTCGCGCATGCGAAAAACGCCCCGTTTCTATGGAAAAGATCGAGATGATCACAGATCGGATTGAACGGGTTCTTAACAACAGCATGGAAAAAGAAGTCGATACTAAAATTATCGGTGAGCACATTATGGAGGCCCTCAAAGAATTAGACGAGGTTGCTTATGTGCGTTTCGCTTCTGTATACCGACAGTTTAAGGATATTAATACCTTTGTCGATGAACTGCATAAACTCCTAGACGAAAAAAAAGGTTGAAATGAAAGAAAATCAAAATTTGAATCAAAAAATTCGGGTCATCCATTTTGAATCGATGACCCGAATTCCCTTTATTGAGCATTTTTTCACAACAAGACATGCTGATTTAGGCAAAAAAGGCTTTCGCTATTTGAGAACCAATAGCCCTGATGCGAAGCAAACCCTTTGTAATCTTGGGTTACAGGGAAAAACAATGGCTTTCACTCAGCAAGCACACACTGATCACATCACTGTCCTCAAAACCATGGAGGATGTTGAAGCGTTGAGCGCTTCTGACGAACCTTTGGATGGCTTAGTAACCCAGCTTAAAAACGTTGCCCTCTTTACGGTATACGCAGATTGTACGCCGGTATATGCAGTGGATGTGGCTCTCAAAGTCATTGGACTTGTGCATTCTGGTTGGCGTGGAACTGTTCAGGGTATAGCCCCTAAAATGATAGGTCTTATGCAGACGCACTATGGATCGGCACTCAATGATATTCAAATCGTTATTGGTCCGTCTATTGGTGTTCTTAACTTTGAAGTCGGCGAAGAGGTTGTCGCACGCTTTGAAGCGACTTTTGGAGTCGATGAAGAAATCGTCCATGGTGGTTTTCGAAAGCCGCATATTGATGTCCGTAAGGCCATTGAGAAATCCCTTTTAAAATGTGGCATACTCAAACAGAACATTCAGGTTTCTTCACAGTGTACATTTGCAGAGGAAGAAAACTTTTATTCATATAGACGAGAGGGTCAAGAAGCAGGTCGCATGGCAGCTGTTTTGGTTCTAACCGAATAGGACATAACTTAGAGGTAACGCAAAAGCAATGAAGAAACTACGGATACAAAGCATACAACCTGGAACCCTTGCAGAAGGTTTAGGAATAGAGGCAGGCGATTTTCTGTTGTCAATCAACGGGAAAACCATCGTGGACATTTTAGATGTCCTCTTTTTGATGGAGGAAGAAAAACTGCTGCTTAGCTTTGAAAAAGCATCAGGAGACCAGGTGTCGTTCAAGCTAGAAAGAGAGTTATACGAAGAAGTCGGCCTTGAATTTGAAGAGGGTATTTTAGATCAAGCCACGTCATGTTCAAACAACTGTCTCTTCTGTTTTATAGATCAACTGCCTACGGGCATGAGGCCTTCTCTCTATTTCAAAGACGATGATTCTAGGTTGTCCTTTCTACAGGGCAATTTCGTGACCCTGACCAATTTGGGGGACAAAATTTTTCAGCGGCTAATAGACTACCGTATCAGTCCTATTAACGTTTCAGTGCATACCACAAATCCAGAACTGCGGGTCAAAATGCTCAAGAACAAAAGGGCGGGCCTAATAAAAACTCAATTACAAGCACTGGCCTCCTCTGGCATCACCATGAACGGGCAAATTGTTTTGGTGCCACAGGTCAAC
>JBBRGL010000142.1:0-7139 GCA_038240675.1 Peptostreptococcales bacterium | reverse complement strand
ATGCCTTAGGTCAAATCCCCAAAACGACACCGTGGACTTTTGTGGCGGATCGTGCCCTTGTAGAAAGTGCTTTTGAGGCTTCGCAAAAGGAGGTCTCAAACCATAAGGTGTTTAAAGGACGCATTGTTTCCGGCGATCAGTTTATATCCTCTCAAGTTCAAAAGCAGCATCTTGAAACCCATTTTGCACCCTTTGCAGCTGAGATGGAAGGAGCTGCTATTGGGCAGGTTTGCATGCTCAATCGCGTCCCATTCGTGGTGATTCGCGCCATGTCAGACAAGGCAGACGGGTCGGCTCATGTAAGCTTTGAGACATTCAGTAGAGAGGCGGCAGTGAATTCTTCTCAAATCGTGATGCACATGCTGAAGTGGAATTGATATGGAAACTATAGAGTGGATTATCGATGAAAAAGCTGTGGGTGAAAGACTGGATACTTTTTTAGCGGAACGCTGTGATGAACTCACCAGAAGTTATATACAGAAAATTATTTTGGAATCAGGGGTCACCATCAACGGCGCCGCTAAACTTCAAAAAAACTACCGTTTGAGACTCACTGATACACTGGAAATCACCATACCAGAACCCATAGAGCTCGATGTGCTTCCAGAGGATATCCCCCTTGAAGTGGTGTATGAAGACGGCGAACTTCTCGTTGTCAATAAACCACAGGGCATGGTGGTTCACCCTGCACCGGGGAACTACACAGGGACGCTTGTCAATGCACTGCTGTATCACATTAAGGATCTGTCCTCCATCAACGGTGTAATCAGACCAGGTATTGTGCACCGTATAGACAAGGACACGTCTGGACTTCTTATGATTGCAAAGACAGATTTGGCGCATAAAGCTTTGGCAGCGGACTTGAAAGCCCATGATATTGACCGGAAGTATATTGCACTCGTTCATGGGTTGATCAAAAAAGACGAAGGAATCATCGATCACCCCATAGGTCGGAATGTCAATAATCGACTTAAAATGGCTGTTTTAAATTATGGTGGCAGAAGGGCGGTCACGCGGTTTAAAGTGATCACACGCTTTGAAAAATCCAATTATACCTTGGTTGAATTGACCTTAGAGACGGGACGAACACACCAAATTAGAGTGCATCTAGCCCATTTACACCATCCGGTGGTGGGTGATACGGTCTATGGCAAAGAAAAAGAGCGCATCAAACACAAGGGTCAACTTCTGCATGCGGCAGTCCTCGGATTTAAACATCCGGCGACAGGAGAACTTTTGCGATTTGAAGCGGAACTTCCTCTGTATTTTCAACAAATACTTGAGCAACTTAAGTGAGGTGAGGCATGGAATTCAAGGCGTGTATTCTAGACGAAAAAGCAATGATGCGTTCCATTACAAGGCTTGCTCATGAAATTATTGAAAAGAATAAAGGTGTAGAGAACATTGTCCTCGTCGGGATCTACTCAAGAGGACTCCCTCTTGCCAAATTATTGGCTGAGCATATTCATACCATTGAAGGTGTGGTTGTGCCTGTTGGATCGATTGATATATCCTTGTATCGAGACGATCTGAGTCGGTTGGCCGAGGACGCCCATGTTTCCAATACCCATATTAGCTTTTCAATCAACAATAGGCATGTGATTTTGGTGGATGACGTTATCTATACTGGTCGCACGGTGCGCGCTGCAATGGATGCACTGATGGATCTTGGCAGGCCAAAGACAATACAGCTCGCTGTACTTGTGGACCGTGGTCACAGAGAGCTGCCTATTCGACCTGACTTTGTGGGCAAAAATGTGCCGACGTCAAAGAAGGAAATGATCAAAGTCTGTGTCAAGGGTTTTGATGCGAAAAATGAAGTCAAAATATACAATATCGGACCAGACGATGACAATGAAAATGCACGAAAATAAAGCGAGGGGGTCATATATGAGAATCGTTGCAGACAGTAGCTGTGATTTAACACAAGAACTGAGGGCATCACTACCCATTACACTTGTACCGCTGACCATTAGTTTTGGGGATGAAAGCTATAGGGATGATGATGATTTGGATGTAAGCGCCATGCTTGATGCCATGGCAGCGTCAGCATTTCCTCCCAAATCGGCATGCCCTTCACCGCAGGATTTTATGGACGCCTTTATGGAGCAGGGTTCTGTTTTTGTAGTGACGATGACCGCTGCTTTGAGTGGCACCTACAATAGTGCCATGACTGCTAGGGATTTATTTTTACACGATATTGGCGAAAAATTTATTCATGTCTTTGATTCAAAGGGTTCTTCAGCCAGGGAGACATTGATTGCGCTTAAAATCAATGAATTGATTCACATGAAGTTTGACGAACAAGCCATCGTGGAGGCTGTTGAATCCTATATCAATGACATGAAATATATTTTTCAGCTGGGATCCCTTGATGCCATGATCAAAAATGGAAGACTTTCAAAAGTGAAGGGTTTTGTCGCCAACGTTTTCAATATCAAGCCAATTTTATATGCGAATAAAAATGGCGAGGTGGAACTCCTAGAAAATGTCCGCACTGAAAAGAAGTCTATGCAGCGCCTTGTAGAAATTATTGGCGAGCAGTGTACAGACTTTCCAAATCGAATTCTTGGAATTTCCCACTGTGAAGCTTTAGAAAAAGCAGAAACTCTTAAAAAATTGATTGAAACCAAATACAATTTCAAAGAAATTTTGATAGTGCCAACAAGGGGACTGAGCAGTACCTATACGCAGCGTGGAGGCATTACCATAGCTTTTTAGAAAGTTCAAAGGGGTTGAAGAGACACGCATGTCTCTTCAACCCCTTTTTGAATCTATTTTTTTTGCAATTTCTCCATCAAGTCGAAATTCGGATCGACTATGATGGTTTTATAATGGTCATAGATGACCATCCCGGGTTTTGCACCGTTTGGCTTCTTGACGTTTTTCACCTCTGTATAATCCACCTCGATGCGGGCGCCATTTTTCGCTTTTGAAAACGTCGCAGCAAGGATGGCGGCTTCTAGAAGTGTGTCATCTGTCACAGGCATACCAGCTGTTTTGATGATGACATGAGATCCCGGAATGATTTTAGTGTGGAGCCAGAGATCGTGGCGATCGGCTTCTTTTGTGGTGAGTTGATCGTTTTGAAGGTTGTTGCGGCCCACATAAATAAGATTGCCTTGGGTTGAAACAAAAGTCATAGGCTTAAAGGCCGTTTTTTTCACAGGTTTCTTTGAATGGCTTTTGCGGATATAGCCAGATACCACAAGCTCGTCTGCAATAAGGTCTATAGTGAGATAGTCTTGAGCGTTTTCTAAAAGCGTGAGGACTTGCTCAAGATAGGCAATTTCCGACTGCGTTTCTTCCAGTTGTACTTTGATTTCGATTTTGGCTTTTTTTGATTTTTGATATTTTTTATAATACATTTGCGCATTTTCAATAGGGGAGATTTTTAAATCCATTGGAATCACAATCTCTTCATTGGTATAATAATTGAGCACCGTCATTTGGTTCATGGTTTGGGGTGCCTTGTAGAGGTTACTCGTAATGAGTTCGCCGTAGAGCTGGTAGAGATTCGCCGATTCTGCGCGTTCCCTGTCGCCGATGAGATGGTCGATCTTGAGATAGAATTTCTCAATGCGTGAGGTGATGAGTTTATTTAAGAACTGGGATTTTTGTTGTATACGGTTACTTTGTCGACTGAGGGTAGCAAAATATTGAACCAAGTCGCTGACCGTTTCAAAAGCCCGTTCTTCTTTTTTGTCTGGAAAAAGGTCTAGAGGAAGAACGTGAAAATCAACATTTTTTTCGAGGGTGTAGAGCGTGGGTTTAGTAGAGTGATTTTCGAGAGTATTCCTCAATATGCTAAGTTGTCCTAAAAGCGCCCTGAGTTCATCCGGCGGTAAAAGCGACCCTATGTTTTTGCCATCCAGCTTAGAAAGGCGGCAAATGGCTTTTGCCACAACTGGGCTAAAACCTTCAAACCGGCTCATAATCCATTTTTCGACGATGAGTGGCGTACTGCTAATACCTGTCAAAAGGGCTTCATCCGTGAGGGTTAAAATAGAGACTTTGTCTGTCACCAGTGGCTTCAGAGCCATTCCAGGATAAATCTCTCGAACGCTCATAAAAGGGCTGACCCGTTTGATAGCATCGATGATTTTGTGGGTGTCCATATCGATGAGAATAGCATTAGAATGCTTGCCCATAATTTCAACTGTAAGGGCTTTGATGGATTTATCACCAAAATCGTTGACGGCCTCAAAGGTCAAGGTGAGAATGCGGTCTAGACCTGTCTGTTCAATTTTGAGGACCCGTGCGCCCATCAGGTGTTTTCTCAGAAGCATGCACAACATAGGTGGCGCAGTGGGATTTTGAAATTTTTCATCTGTCAGGTGTATTCTGGGTTGAGCGCTGTTGATGGAGATGAAAAGTTGAAGCTTGCCTCTAAATCCAAAGACAAGTTCATTGGCTTCTGGCATATATATTTTTTCGATCCGCATGCCGAGGAGCTGTGTTGAAAGTTCCTTGGTGAGTGCGTGAAGAACAAGACCGTCAAAGCGCATATCTGAACCTCTTTATACTTTTTTATAGATACTGTTAGGTACTATTATAACATAGGCGGCAACGGCCTGTTGAAGCGAGATGTTAAGTTTTCTGAATTTATTGTGTTATGGCGTTTTATTGATTGAAATCACAGTGATTATTTGATATTCTGTATAGTAACGATTTAATCTGTCTACTTTCAAAAGAAGGACGCATTCTTTCAAAAAAGCAAAGGATTGAATCATTTTGTCGCGAGGTGAAATATGATTTGTAGCATGACGGGTTTCGGGAAAAGTATCATCGAAAATCAACAATTGAAATTGAATCTGGAAATCAAAACGGTCAATCATCGCTATTTAGATTTTATTATCCGTTTGCCTAAGAAGTTTTCCGCCTATGAAGAATTGATCAAGAAACAAATCAAAGGGCACATTGAAAGAGGTCGCGTTGAAGTTTACTTATCTATTGAAGAAGCCACATCCAGCGATTTTAGCGTCAAGCCAAACTACGCTGTTTTGGATGAGTATTTTAGAGCGTTCAATGACATTAAAGAGCACTATGACCTGTCAGACAAAGTCACACTTTCAATTCTGTCTCGTTATCCAGAAGCGTTGACCATTGAAGCCAAGGTCATGGATGAGGAAGAAACCTTGATTTTGCTTTCAAAATGTGTCGAAGAGGCTGTTGCAAATCTCTTGAAAATGAGAGAAGTGGAAGGCCAAGCACTTTATGAGGACATTTTAAACCGCGCTAGGATTGTGACAACACTTCTAGGACATATTGAAGCCTTGTCACCACAAATTTTAGAAAGTCATAAAAACAAAATGACTGAGCGTATTAAAGACCTGTTAGGGGATAAGGGTTCATTCGATGAAAATCGTATAATGCTCGAAATTGCCATTTTTGCAGATCGGACCAATATCACCGAAGAGATTGTCAGACTCAGAAGTCACATCGAACAACTGCGAACAATTTTCAAGGACAAAGATTCAAAAGGGCGCAAACTCGATTTCCTACTTCAAGAGATGAATCGCGAGGTCAATACCATCGGTTCCAAGTCTCCTGATGTGGATATTTCCAATTATGTCGTTGAACTTAAAAGTGAAATGGAAAAAATCAGAGAGCAAATTCAGAATATAGAATAGGGAGATTAACATGAAAAAGAAGGGCGTTCTGTTGGTTGTATCTGGCCCGT
Organism: Peptostreptococcales bacterium; assembly: GCA_038240675.1. Classification (GTDB taxonomy): domain Bacteria; phylum Bacillota; class Clostridia; order Peptostreptococcales; family Acidaminobacteraceae; genus JBBRGL01. Next base: position 1,456 of record JBBRGL010000142.1, on the reverse strand, counting down.
CAGGTGCAGGAAAAGGAACACTTTGTAAAGCGCTGCGCCAAAATCACCCTGAAATCCTTATTTCCATATCGGCAACAACCCGTTCATCACGCGCTGGTGAACAGGATGGGGTAAACTACTTTTTTATAGACAAAGAGAATTTCGAAAAGCGCATTGATCAAGAGGATTTTCTTGAATATGCCCAGGTCTACGATAATTATTATGGGACGCCTAAGGCATTTGTCATCGAACGGCTGATGGAAGGAACAGATGTATTGCTTGAAATCGATATTCAGGGAGCGCTTCAAGTGCGCAAAAAATACCCTGAAGGCGTGTTTATATTCGTACTTCCGCCCAGCATGAAGGAACTCAAGAACCGAATTGTCGGAAGAGGATCGGAGACGAAAGAAAGCTTAGAAATGCGTTTTTCAAGTGCTTATGAAGAGATTGATTTTGTCAAAAAGTATGATTATTACATTATTAATGATACTGTAGAAGAAGCAGTACACAAGTTTGAAAGCATTATATCTGCAGAAAAAAGCCGTGTATTTAGAGAAATCGAAGAACTCATCGCAGAATTCAAGGAGGAACAACCATGTTAAACCCACCTATCAATGAACTCATCGACATCGCTGGCGACCGTTATTCACTCGTCATCGCAGCTTCAAAACGCGCACGCTTGCTGATCAATGGCGAAGAGCCCCTCACATACTATAAAAACAACAACCCACTTTCAATCGCCATCCAAGAACTTTATGAAGGCGTTGTCACTTCTACGCTCGCTAAAGAGGAATAGGAAATGTGGCAGGGAAAATGTGTTGTTTTAGGTGTAACAGGCGGTATAGCAGCCTATAAAGCCTGTGATTTAGTGAGCCGCATGAAAAAGCTCGGCATTGAAGTTCGAGTGATTATGACAAGCGGTGCCACAAAATTTGTACAACCCTTGACCTTTGAATCCCTTTCTGGAAACGCAGTCGCTGTGGATTTGTTCGATACCCCTAAACGCTGGGAGATTGAACACGTCGCTTGGGCAAAAAAAGCCGATGTATTTGTCGTAGCACCCGCTTCTGCCAATTTCATCGGCAAAGTGGCATCGGGTATTGCAGATGATATGCTGACGACGACCATTATGGCGACTCGCGCTCCTGTCCTCATTGCACCTGCTATGAATACCCAAATGTACTTAAATCCCATCGTTAAGGGCAACATCAAAAAACTTGAGTCTTACGGCTATCATTTTATTGCGCCTGAATCGGGCCGGTTGGCCTGCGATGATATTGGCTTGGGCAAATTGGTCAACAACGACGATTTGCTGGATGCGATTTTGACGCTTTTAGAGCCTAAAAAGGACTTGCTCAGTAGGAAAGTACTCATTACTGCTGGCGGTACAAAAGAGGCCATCGACCCTGTACGCTACATCACCAATCATTCTTCTGGGAAAATGGCATATGCCTTGGCCCGGAATTGTGTCAGAAGA
>JBBRGL010000141.1:0-7174 GCA_038240675.1 Peptostreptococcales bacterium | reverse complement strand
AGCTGGTAGTCAAATCAATGCCGTGCTTGTCTACGAAATTAAGAATGGCAAAGTTCTTAGATTTAGCATCCCACATGCGAATGACCTTGCCTGTGTAACGGTCGTGTTCATCTATGAGGTACTTTGTCCCCACTGAATCGGTGATGCCGTATTTCTTTGCCATCCGCTTTACCAAATAGTCTGGACTACCTGAAATGAAAAAAATCAAATGGTTCTGTTTTTGATGCCACAAGATACGTTCACGGGTGTAGGCGTAGACTTTATCTCCTTGGAGCTTGATGACTTGATCCGTGACAAACTCCATCTTTGATCGTTCAAGTCCCTTGAGGGCATCTATATAGATTTCCGCTAATTCGAGCATATACTCATCATAATCAGCGCGCCTTTTTTTCCAATTCTCGTAAGTTTGTTTCACATGGCTGTGCCAAAGATTTTCATCAATGACTTCATATTTAAGAAGCTTTTTAAAATGTTCCATCATCAGTGAATCCCTGTAAAGGGTACCGTCAATATCAAAAAAAGCAGCTGATTGCACTATTCAACCTCCTTTTAAACCCTTAAATCCGCACTTTATTCATGAAGATAAAGAGCATACAGGGTGCGAATCTATATTATATTGAAATGTGTTAATTCTATAGTACCACGAAGTTCGTAACACTCAACACAAATCATTCTTAAAATAAGTGTGAAAAATAGAATATTGCCTGTTTGAAATACCCGTCGATGGGTATAACATTAATAGAATCCTTTGATTTGGATTCCACATAGCCGGTAAATGAGGATGCTTCATTGGATTTTATCCAAGGCCTTTGAGGCCAACAGAAATGCGGTATGTATGTTACACGCTTTGAGAGTCAAAGAATGTTACAGTACCCCAATGACGAAAAGGCAACATAATTGAGCAACGCCAAAACAACAAGCAGTGCAGAATCTAGTATTTTGAACGTCTAAAAGTTCGTGTACCCCGTACCACGGAACAAGACTAGGCAAAGAAACACAAAATGAAGCTCTAGCAACCGCAACATGTACTCGGTATAGAATCACTAGAATCAAGTAATACTTGTCATGGTTTCAATGTTTGTATCAACATGGCGTACGGAAGTACAAAATGGTTTAGGAGGTTACTCAGTATTACGATTGAACCGATTAAGACAACTGAATATGTTTTAAATCAGCATGCTCAACCCGGCTAGACAAACTGTCGCTTCACTATACGAATCGACAGTTTGTTGTTTTTTTGAACGACGCATGGAGGTGGGTGAATTGAAGAAACCAAAGTGTTCTAGGACTAAAAAAGTTCTGAATTATTCTCTCAAAAATGTTTGAAAAGCATCTCTATGGGTATAATACAAATAGAATCCCATTCATGTGGGTTCATATAAATAGCCGGTAAGCGAGGATGCTCCATTGGATTTAATCCAAAGGCCTTTGAGGCCGACCGAAAGCGGTATGTATGTTTCAAGCTTTCAAATAAAGGATCTAGCAACCGCAACATGTATAGGATATCAATTCACTAGAAATTCGAAGCGCTTGTAGAAGCAACACTTGTAAGGTAACAGATTAAGGATCAACATGGCGTACAGCAGTACAAAATGGTGTAGGAGGGTACTCAGTATTACGATTGAACCGATTAAGACAACTGAATATTTTTTGAATCAGCATGCTCTGCCCGGCTAAACAAACTGTCGCTTCGTCATTTGAACCGACAGTTTGTTATTTTTTGGCCCATTCAGCCGATTTGAGAAGCTCGACAAAATCAAAGAGTATTTTAGCCGTGAGACCCCAGATGACTCTGTCCTCATATTCATAAAAAAGAACTTCGTGTTTGGCGGTTTTCCAGTTATAGGCCTGCCCATTTTGTATTTTATGATAGGGGAAAAGATCTGAGGGCATCAACTGGGTTTTAAGTTCGTGAATTTCTGGCTTTTGGCTCAAGAAAAAATCCAGTGGGACAGTGAAAAGCGATTCAACTTCATCTGTGCTAAAGGGATTGACAAAAGGGTCGTAATTGTGGAGCTGAGCGACGAAGGGGTGAAGTCGGTATAAAAATGGAGTTGTTAAGGGCGTGACACTCCCTAAAATTTGAATATTTCCTGCAGGGACGAGAATTTCCTCTGATGCTTCTCTAAGGGCACCTTCTAAAGGGGTTTCATTGTCTTCGAGTTTCCCCCCAGGGAAGCAGACCTCACTTGGCTGAGAGTTGAGGGTTGCGGCTCTGACTTCAAAGAGAACATGAACCCCGTCTTGGCGTTCAATGAGTGGAATTAGGATAGCGAACTCCTTTATGCTGTTTTTTTTGATGGTTTGTCTAGCCAATGCTTCAGAAATATTGTGACAGTTCACAGAACCTCCAATTACAGTCTTTTCATTTTGACGTTATTGCTGTACCCTAGAGTGGGGGGTATAACATGATTAAAACGTTCTTATCTTATTATAAACCACATAGGCGACTCTTCATAATGGATTTATTGTGTGCATTGATGCTTTCTGTGGTCGATTTGGTTTTCCCAATTTTGTCTCGGACTTTCATCGATGATTATATTCCAAACAAGAATTTTTCGATGATGGTGACTTTTTCTTGGATTCTGCTGGGATTAGTAGTGATTAGAACTCTTTGTGAATATTTTATGGCTTATTGGGGACACGTTATGGGTTCCCGTATGGAATACGATATGCGCAATGATCTTTTTTTTCACCTTCAAAAATTATCCCATAGTTTTTTTGATGAAAACAAAACAGGACAGCTTATGTCGCGTCTCATGGGGGATTTAAATGAAATTTCCGAACTGGCCCATCACGGTCCAGAGGATTTGTTCATTTCTATACTCATGACCGCGGGGAGTTTCTTTATTCTCTTTTCGATCAACGTGCCACTGACGCTTATACTCCTCGGACTCATGATCATTCTAATTGTCTATACCATTTGGATGCGCAAATTTATGATGGTGACGTTTCGCACTGTCAGGAGGGAAACAGCCAGCGTCAACGCTCGGATTGAAAGTGCTCTATCGGGCATTCGACTTTGCAAGGCTTTTGCCAATGAGGCCTTTGAACGTGAACGGTTCAAAACCGACAATTACGCCCATATGGATTCACGTAAAAGTGCCTTTAAGACAATCGGGTATTTTTCAGCGGGGTCGGGATTCTTTTCGGATATTATGAGCGTTGTCATTATGCTTATAGGCGGTTTCTTTGTCATTAAAAGTGAGATTACGCCGGGGGAGTTAGTGGCCTATATTCTTTACACCACCTATTTTATGCGCCCAATTCGAAGGCTTGTACAATTTATGCAGCAGTTTCAACAAGGCGTTGCAGGCTTTGAACGTTTTATTGAGATTATGGACATAGAACCGACCATTGTGGACGGCATAGAAGCAGAAGACGTTAAGGCGCTAAAGGGCAGCATCGTCTTTAATGATGTGACATTTCGCTATGAACCTCATTTGGAACCTGTGCTCAAAAATTTCGATTTGACCCTAGAAAGTGGCAAAACCGTGGCTTTGGTTGGGCCATCAGGCGTTGGCAAATCCACCATTGCCCAGCTCATTCCCCGGTTTTATGAAGTAGAATCCGGTGCGGTCGAAATTGATGGCAAACCCCTTCAAGCCTATACGCTGCAGTCCCTTAGAAAGCAAATAGGCATGGTCCAGCAGGATGTGTTGATATTTCACGGCACGCTGCTTGAAAATATCCTTTATGGCAGGCCGGATGCCACTCAAGATGAGGTGATGCAGGCATCACAGCATGCCCATATTCACAGCTTTATTATGGGTCTTGAAAAGGGCTATGATACTTTTGTAGGGGAGAAAGGTGTCAAGCTTTCTGGAGGACAAAAACAGCGCATTGCAATTGCAAGGGTCTTTCTCAAAAATCCACCCCTTCTTATATTGGACGAAGCCACATCTGCCCTGGACAATGAAACGGAAGCGGCTATCCAAACTGCCATTGAAGAGCTCACTGTCAATCGAACGACCCTGATTATTGCCCATAGACTCAGTACCATTCAAAAGGCCGATGAAATCATCGTCCTCGGAGAAGAAGGGATCATGGAGCGCGGAAATCATGACAAGCTGTATCAACAAAATGGACTTTATGCGAAATTGTATAATTCACAGTTTAAAGGGTATATACCAGATGAGGTGACAAACCAAACTGAGGGGTGACTTTCTTGAAACATATTTTTGTAGTGGATGACGAAAAAAACATCAGAGAGTTGATTGAAAAGTATCTTGTGAGTGAAGGCTATAAAGCCACTTGTTTTGAACATGGCATACATCTCATGGAGGAAATCAAAAGGCAGAATCCCGATTTATTGGTGCTGGATATTACGCTGCCCATGATCGACGGCCTTGAGCTTCTGCGTGAAATCAGAAAAATCACCGATCTACCTGTGATTTTCGTCTCAGCGCGGGATGAAGCACTAGACCGCATATTGGGTCTTGAGCTCGGCGCTGATGATTATTTGGCAAAGCCCTTTAGTCCTAGGGAACTTATGGTCAGGATCAAAAATATTTTTAAAAGAGCAGACAAATCTCTGGGGATTCAAGAACTCGAACGCTTCAAAGACCTTTCAGTGGACAAAAACAACAGACGCATATGCTGTCATGACACGGATTTGAAATTGACAACCAAAGAGTATGAAGTGCTTGAATATTTAATCCGCAATCACGGAAGGACTTACTCAAGGGAGATGATGGTGGAGACCATTTGGGGTTATGACTATGCCGGCGATGGCAGAGCTGTGGACGATCTCATCAAACGACTTCGGAAAAAGCTCAGAACCGAAAATTCAGAATCTGAAATTGAGACGGTTTGGGGCCTTGGCTATCGCCTGAATAGCTAAAAGCAAGCAACTTTGGTATACTATAAATAGAAAAGATAAGTGCACATCGTGGTGCACAATAAAGGAGAATATATGGATTGCAGAGTACCTATAGTTGGAGATATACATTGGATAGGTGTCAATGACAGGGAAACGACTTTGTTTGAAAATTATTGGCCTCTTGAAAAAGGTGTGGCCTATAATTCCTACCTCATCAACGATGAGAAAGTTGCCCTTGTGGACACGGTTAAGTTTAACAAAACGGATTTGTTTATCTCAAAGATCAAGGAGATTATTGGGGACAAACCGGTGGATTATTTGATCGTCAATCATATGGAACCCGATCATTCAGGCTCCATGTTGGCGGTTATCTCTCATTATCCCAATATCAAAATCATTGGCAATAAAAAAACTTTCCAAATGATTCAAGGGTTTTATAGCATTGATGCAAGCTATTTTCAAGAGATTGGAGAAGGGGATGTCCTTGACCTAGGCGTACATCAGATTAAGTTTTTTATGACCCCTATGATTCATTGGCCAGAGACCATGATGAGTTATGATATGACCTCCAAGATTTTGTTTTCCATGGATGCCTTTGGCGGATTTGGATCTCTCGATGGCGGGATCTTTGATGATGAGGTCAATGTTCAGAGTTATGAAGACGAAATTAGACGTTATTATTCCAATATTGTGGCGCGCTATTCTCCAATTGTGCAGGCGGCCCTCAAAAAACTTGCTGCGCTCGATATTAAAATTATATGCCCAACTCACGGTCCGATTTGGCGCACAAATCCGAGCACTATCGTCAATTATTATGACAAGTGGAGTCGCTACGAAGCTGAGGAAGGCGTTGTAGTGGTCTATAGCACCATGTACGGCAATACAGCTAAAATGGCGGATTACATCGCTCGTATTCTCTCAGAGCAGGGCATCAAAAACGTCAAGGTGTTCGACGCATCAAAAACCCATGTGTCTTACATCATCAGTGAAATCACTAAGTATAAAGGCGTCATTTTAGGATCCTGCGCATACAACTCTTATATTTTCCCAGCCATGGAGACGGTACTTCTCAAAATTGAGCACAATGGCCTCAAAAATAGATTTCTCGGCGTGTTTGGATGCAAATCATGGAGCGGTGGTGGCGTTAAAGCCATCGAAGAATTTGCACAGCGTATTAAATGGGAACGTGTAGGGGATGCTGCAGAAGCTACTTGCTCCCCCAAACAACCTGAATTTGAAATCATGACCGACATGGCCATCAAAATGGCGCAAATGGTCAAGGACAATCCAAAGTAATCATTTGACAAACTTTTTTCAGGAGGGATCATGCAGTATAGAAATAACATTAAAAACGGTGATCAGCTTTCAATTTTGGGTTATGGGTGTATGCGGTATCCTCAGAAAGGGAATTCCATTGATGTGGAGCGCACCATTGCTCAAATTCATTCTGCCATTGAGCGGGGTGTGAATTATTTTGATACAGCTTATATTTATGGAGCCGGGAAAAGCGAAACTATTTTAGGCACTGCACTGAGCGGAGGAATGCGCGAAAAGGTCAAAATCGCCACGAAGATACCGCCGTTTATGGTCAAAAAGACAAGCGATCTCGATAAAATATTAGATACTCAACTTTCCCGTCTACAGACAAACTATATCGATTATTATTTGATTCATATGCTCAATGATACAGCCACGTGGGACAGACTGAAGGGTCTCGGAATTCTGGAGTGGTTGAAAGCAAAAAAAGAAGCGGGGACCTTGATCAATGTCGGGTTTTCATACCACGGAGGCAGAACTGAGTTTTTGAAAGTCGTTGACGCTCACGATTGGGATTTTTGTCAGATTCAGTACAATTATTTGGATGAGTTCAATCAGGCGACTAAAAACGGCATGCAGTATGCCACTGAAAAAGGGATACCCGTCGTCATCATGGAACCCCTCAGGGGTGGCAAAATTGTGACAGCACTTCCCAGCGGCGTACAGGACCTTTGGCAGTCTGCAAAGCCAAAACGTTCCGTTGCAGATTGGGCTTTGCGGTGGGTTTGGAATCACCCAGAGCCGCTCACTGTCCTTTCGGGCATGAACACTGAGGAGCAAATTGACGAAAATATTCGCATTGCATCAGAAGTGAAGGCAAATGATTTATCCCCAGAGGATCTAATGCTTTTTCAAAACGCACGCACTATTTTGGCTCAAAAAATCAAGGTCAATTGTACAGCGTGTGGCTACTGTCTGCCTTGTCCATCTGGCGTTGACATTCCGACTTGTTTTTCAACCTACAACGAAAAATACACAAATCCGGGTCGCATGCCCAATATGAATTACATGATGCTTACAGTAGCTTCCTCTAGT
>JBBRGL010000140.1:0-7176 GCA_038240675.1 Peptostreptococcales bacterium | reverse complement strand
ATCTCTGATTTATCAGGAGGGCAACAGCAGAGGGCTTTGTTGGCACGCGCCATGGTCAATGGTCCTAAAATGCTCATTTTGGATGAACCCACAAGTGCTTTAGATCCTAAAGTTCGAGAGGATTTTTATGGACTCATAGGCGAACTGAATCGAAATGAGGGAACTACTATTTTGTTGGTATCACACGATATCGGTTCGATTGGAAAGTATACAAAAAAAATGATGTATTTAGACCGAAGGCTTGTTTTTTTCGGTGACTATGACACTTTTTGCAAGTCGCCAGATATGACGGCTTATTTTGGGCATTCAGCCCAACATCAATTTTGCTGGAGGCATACAGATGGATCATGTTGTCAGTAGCCTTTTAGAGGCACTTCAATACCAGTTTATACTCAAAGCACTATTGGTTGGATCTCTCATTGCATTGAGCAGCTCCGTACTCGGTATATTTTTGGTGCTTAAAAAATACTCTATGATCGGTGATGGGTTGGCTCATGTGAGCTTTGCAACTGTGGCACTGGCATTGGTTTTGAATGCAGCACCGCTTTTAGTCTCAATTCCCATGGTAATAGCGGCTTCCTTTCTCATACTCAAACTAAACGAGAAGGCTGATTTGCACGGTGATGCCGCTATTGGTTTGGTATCTAGCTTTTCTGTGGCTGTCGGTGTATTATTAGCCAGTGTGTCTAAGGGATTTAATGTAGATTTATTCAGTTACCTTTTTGGCAGTATCTTGGTGATCAGTAATATGGATGTCTATCTGTCTTTGGCGTTGTCAATGGTTGTTGTTCTTGGACTGTTGTTTTTTTACAACGCACTTTTTGCTGTGACTCACGACGAAGAGTTTGCAGAGGTTATAGGCATCGATGCAAAATTAATGAACAGAGTCATTGCTGTTTTGACTTCCATTACCATTGTTTTGGGTATACGCGTCGTTGGCACTATGCTGATTTCAAGTATGATTATTTTCCCAACAGTCACTGCTTTGCAAGTTTCTAAAAGTTTTAAACAGACAATAGTCATTTCTGCTCTGGTATCTGTCTTTTGTGTTATTGCCGGTGTTTTGTTGTCTTTTATCATCAATCTACCTACGGGAGCAACCATAGTGATTTTGAATGCCTTGTGTTTCGCTGTATTTTTTAGTATCAAGCAGTTTGGTGGTGGCAGATGAGACGTTTTGGTCACAAGCACACAGGCAATGGATGCGTTATCTGCACCTTGGATCAATCTGGACTCAGAGTCACGAAACATAGACAGTTACTCTACGAGACTTTGATCGAACTTGACCAACCCTTTTCCGCTGAAAAAATCCATGGACTTGTAAAGGAAAAAGCAGTGGACATTAATCTCTCCACGGTTTATCGTATACTCGAGCATTTTGAGAAAAAAGGGTTGATCAATAAATCCTTGATTCAAGACAATGCTAAAGCTGTTTATGGCATTCGTAATAACGAGCATTGTCATCATTTGTTGTGTACAGTCTGTCAGCAGATTATAACAGTTGGTGGATGTCCCTTGGACGGATATAGTGAATTTTTAGCCAAGCATTACAATTATAAAGTGACAGGTCATAAATTAGAGATGTATGGCGTTTGTCCTGCCTGTTTGGAAAAGGAGAGCAATAATGATTGAAGGATTCAGTGTGATATTTATCAGCATTATTTTAGAGGCTATTCCCTTTGTGATGATTGGTGCACTAGCATCTTCTTTGATCGAACTTTATATAACATCAGACTGGATTGCAGCGCGTATTCCTAAAAACAAAATTCTGGCGTATGTCTTGGCTGGTCTTATGGGTATCGTTTTCCCAGTATGCGAATGCGCAATTGTGCCTATTGTGCGTAGATTGATTAAAAAAGGAACACCTGTTGGGTTGGCTGTGACTTTCATGTTGGCAGTACCTATTGTCAATCCAGTGGTTATCGCTTCAACTTATTACGCCTTTCCAAATTCGAATATGTTTTTTATGAGAGGTTTTTTTGGTTTTATAGGTGCCATCCTTGTTGGATTGACATACCACCGACTGACGAGCGCTGATATTTTGCTGCCATCATCGCAGACGAAAATAGAGGGGTCTGGCTGCGGTTGTGGACATGACCATGGCAAACCAATCGTTAACAAGTACGGAGGGGTTAAACCCATAAGTACTCAAGGAATTGCTCGGCAGTCTCTCCCGATAGCCAATATAAACACCCATCAGATTGCTTTTAACCAATTGAGCGCTTTAGAAATGACTACGAAACAAAAGTCCGTTGGTGATGAACATGAATCTCTCGGTTTAAGCGGAACAAAACGTTTTCAAAAAAAAGACAAGAGGATTTTGACATTACAGGATATCAAGCATATATTGGGGCATACAAGTACTGAGCTATATGAAGTGGGGCGTTTCTTAATATTGGGTGCCTTCATATCTGCATTGCTTCAAGTTTTTGTGCCACGAGCTGAATTGCTTAGATTGGGCAATGGTAACATAAGTTCAATCTTGTTGATGATGACTTTAGCATTCGTCCTTTCACTGTGCTCGGAAGCGGACGCTTTTATTGCCAGTACGTTTAGATACCAGTTTAATAACGGCTCACTATTAGGATTCTTAATTTTTGGTCCTATGATCGATATTAAAAACACCTTGATGCTTTCTGGATCGTTTAAACCAAAATTTGTGGTTAGGTTGATTGCTACAATTTCAATTGTCTGTTTTTCTTTGGCATTGTTAGCCAATAGTATGGGACTATAAGGAGATTGACGATGAAAAAGTTTAATATCAATGACTGGCTTTGGTTTGTAGTTTTGGTCTTGTTTATGATGGCAATTGCTGACCTGTTGATAACGGGTCGCATTTTGTTTTTTCTTCATCCGAGAATGGTGAAATTCGCCTATTTGTCGCTTCTCATCTTCGCTGTCCTTAGTTTTCATGAAGGTCATCGATTGTTTACAACTTCAAGGACTTCATCAAAACCTTTCAAATGGGGTATCCTGCTTTACATTTTGCCGATAATTTTATTATTAATGAGACCTGAATTTATGGATGCAGAAACCCTTCAAAATAAAGCGGTGCAAATTGGACAACAAGAGGTATTGTCAGAGACAAAAATTCCAGTTGAAATTCCTACGACTGAGGTGGCAGTTATGCCTAAGGTGGTAGAAGATGGATTCGTCAAAGTTGTATCAACTATTCAAAATGATTTGTCGGGTCATTTAGGCAAACAAGTGGAACTCAAAGGATTTGTCTACCGGCAAGAGAATTTTAAGGAGAATGAATTTGTTGTTTCACGTCTTGCGATTACCTGCTGTGCCGCCGATGCAGCCGTCATTGGCTTACTGAGTCGATACGAGGGAGAGCATGAAATCAAACCAGACGAATGGGTTTCTGTTAAAGGCATTATCACTGAAACAGTCATCAAGGATGAAGAATCTGGTTTCGAATTCAAGACGCCTCTGCTGATTATCGATGAACTAGAAATTATTGAACCGTTTGAAACGCCCTATGTCTACGAGTAATCACTTTATAATCGTCAAATAAGTAATGCGGCTCTCAAAATTCGCCTGCCGGCAAAAGTTGAGAGCCTTTTTGAGTGGTTTTAGACGAACAAAGACCAAGATTTAACATCGACGCAAAGGGAAACAAACGCAAAGGACGCAAATGGGAGTTTCAACCTTTTGCGTCCTTATGTTTCTTGCCTTACTTACCTTGGCGTGCTTTGTGTCCAGTCTATTGAATTGGTTCGTTTTCCTGACATCACTAATAGGTGATGATAATTTCCTGATTTTTTTCGAACCACTGGAGGTTGGCGCCGAGTTTTTCGACGACAAAACGAAGGGGGACGACCGTATATTGGCCTACTCTATACGGTGCTATAGTCAAGGACTCTTCTTTGCCGTTGACGATTGCAGTTTTTTTATCTAGCCATAACTCAATGGTGATTTGTTCGCGTTTATAAGTGATTTTTTCGTCCTTTTGACGCCATTCGACAGTTGCACCGAGTTTCTCTGCAATGAAGCGAAGGGGGACCATAGTTGTGCTTGAGTCTATAAAGGGTTTGATCGGGAGTTTTTGCGGTGAGCCATTTATAAAAGCATCTGTGGAATTGACGGCAATTTTTAGCTGTTGCGTGTCATCTGGCATTTTTGTGAGTTTTAGGGGTGAAGTGAATACTGTGCCGCTGGCATTTGCATCGGTGAAACTGACGGTTTTATCGTCTTCATTTGGTGATGAAAGGCGCATTTTCAATGTGCCCTCTGGCTTTTGAAAGTAGGCAATGATATAAATATATAAACCTGTGCTGCTGGCATCTATATTGAAATTACTTTTGTATACAAAGGCATTTTTTAGAGTGTCTATACCACCTACAAATCCTGGGATTTTTGGGGTTAGGTCAGCGTATGTCAGTAGTGAGGTGCTTTTGGAATAAGGATTTTCACCGATGACTTCTAATTGAGAGATGGATTTGTCGCCTGGATAGGTTGTTTTTAGGGTGTAGCGTGTGTCTGGGCTGACTTTTATTTTATAGACCGAAGTATAGGGGGCAAAGGCTTTGAAATGGTATTTGGAAAGTCTGTTTTCTAATGCTTTCGTATCGTAAGACTCAAGCGGCGCAGTTAAGGTGTATTCTTTGTTGAGCTCTAGTTCAACAATGGGATTTGTGGCAGCGTACGAAAATGCAGACCCTAAAACGGACAGGAGCAGAGCTAGAAATACGAGAAAAATTTTTTGTTTGTTTTGAATGGACATGACAACACCTCCGTGATCCAATTCATTATTTGAAGCGTGGTAGAATGCCTGCCTTTTGGCAGGATAATAGAATGACAACAGTAGCGGGTCCTAATATAAGACCGGCCACGCCAATTAATTTGAGACCTGCAAAGACAGAGATAAGCGCCAATAAGGGATGAATGCCGAGTTGGTGGCCATAGACCTTCGGCTCAATCATGTAACGAACAATGAAAATAAAGACCCACAGCCCTAGCAGTGAAAACCCTAGAATGTAATTGCCACTAAGTAAGCTGAAAATTGCCCACGGAACGTAGATGCTTCCAGTACCGAGTACGGGCAAGATATCTACTAAGGCCACTAAAAGTGCAATCATAAAAGCGTATTGAATCCCGATTATACTGAGGCCAATAAAAGATTCGATAAAGGTCACTGTGATAAAAATCAACTGCGCTTTTACAAAACCAATGAGGGCAACGAATAAATCATCTTTCAAGCTGATGATTTTATTTTGGGTGCGCTCGCTGAATTGTCTGAGTAAAAAGGCTTTGATCATGGCCTTATCTTTGGTGATGAAAAAGGTGGAAATAAGGGTAATCAGCGTAAAGATAAAAATGCCTGGCAGTGAGGTCAATGTGTTTAAAATCCCTGTGGTGAGGGTTGTAATAAGGCCAGTCACTTTTTCAAACAGGGTACCGATGCTTTGCTGAAGAATTGTCAGCGCTTCAGGGGGAAGTTGGAGATAGATGTTTTTTCCGAGATCGATGAGTCGCGTAAGACTCTCGTAAATCAGCGTTGAGTAAGTAGGAATGTTTTTGTAGAAAATCGTAAGTTCCGTTACAGCTCGGCTGACACCAAAAACAGTGACAGCAACGACGATGCCCATAAAAATCAACATGGCAATTAAAGTAGCAAATACACGTGGAATTCTTATTTTTTGGAGTGCGCGGGTCATGGGTTCTAAAATCATTGAAAAAACAGAAGCGATGACGATGGGTAGAAAATAAGTGACTGTTATTTTAAAGGCCAATAATAGTCCTACGATGAATCCGATAATCATTAAAGTTCTTAATGATATCAATACATAACGATCTATGTCTGCTTTTGGCATAGTGAACCTCTGTCGTTTTGCTAGGAAAACATTCCTTCATCTCTATTCTATCATGTTTTACCCTTCATTTAGATTAAAGAATCATGACAGATTTAGAAATGGGCTGAATCTTAATGCGATTCAGCCCGCCGTATCGCTATCGCTGGCCGAATGTCCCGTTGGGACGCCGAATGTCCCTTTGGGACGCCGAATGCTCCTGCGGAGCGTTGTGAATAAACAGTGAGAGGATTTTGGGATTCGTAAAAACAAGAGTCCATATCAAATGTTTCTTTTGATATGGACTCTTTGGATTATAAATCAAGGGTCACGAGGATGTATTTTGCGTTTTCGGTACAATAGAGTGTTATTGCTTCTTCAGTTACATGGAGGAAGTCGAGTGCGTTCATTGTGATGGACGCGGAAGGACTTGTGATGGTCAAGTTGCCTTCTAAGCAGTAAATGGCGAGTGACTTGACGCAGTAGCTGATGGTGTCATTTGATTTCAGATCATGGACTTCCACTGTAGAGGTGTGACAGGGTCTTTCCATGACGTTAAAATCTGTCGTTGTGCCAACGCTTTTTGTGGCGTCGCCGCCATTGAATGTGAAGCACGTCAGTGGTTCAAGTACAATGGCGGCGCTTTGATTCTGAAAGAGGGTAATGCCACGAGTGAGGGCGATCAAGTGCCTTTTGTAACCTGTTAAGTCTGAAAAGGTGGATTCTTCAACCTCTATAGTAGCAGTACTGATTCTAAAATCAAATGTACGTTTTGCGTAGTCTGATCCTTCAGGCAAAATCAGCAACTGTGTCGTTGTTCCGCCTGACCAGGTGGAGGTAATTTGTTTTGATTTGGGTGTATAATAAAACATTGTAATCTCCTTAGGGTGGTCTAGCCACGTTCTATTGCAATCATACCAGAACGGACTAATTCTACAATAGGGAATTGCTTTAAGAGTTCTAAAAAACCCTCGATTTTTGTTTCGTCACCGACGAGCAATACTGTAATGGTCTCCTGCGAGACATCGATAATCTTGCCGCGAAAAATGGTGGCGATTTCTATGATTTCTGACCTGTTGGAAGGGTTTGCTTTGAGTTTCAAAAGCATGACTTCTTTGATAATGGCGTTTTCAGGCATAATTTCGACAATTGTGAGGGTGTCAATCAACTTGTTTAACTGTTTTTTGATTTGTTCAAGGGTATGATCATCGCCTGTGACCACGATGGTCATGCGCGAAATGCGTTTGTTTTCGGTTTCGCCCACTGAGAGGGAATCAATATTGTAACCGCGCCGACCAAATAAACCCGCTACGCGACTGAGGACACCTGAATTATTCTCGACCATTAGGGATAGAATATGTCTTTTCATTTGGTCTCCTCA
>JBBRGL010000139.1:0-7182 GCA_038240675.1 Peptostreptococcales bacterium | reverse complement strand
TCAGCATCATACATTAAATGCAACACTCAAATCATGAGCGTAAGCGACCTAAACTGGTCTCGACCCCAAAACAATCACTCCCATACAACCGTCCCACAACCGTCCCACGCGAAGCGCCTTACAACCCTTTCGATTCACTATGCCATACGCATGCTGTGGTATTTTAGGACATTTTCGAATACACATCACGGATTTATTTAATTTCAGAAGCCGAAAAGTGTCATTTGCACACTCTAAAAAGCCACTTTTTCTTCAAGAAATTTGACCAAATCAGAAATTTGGACGCGTTCTTGAACCATGGAATCGCGGTGCCGAACAGTCACAGCTTGATCTTCAAGGGAGTCAAAGTCAAAAGTGAGACAGAACGGTGTGCCGATTTCATCGTGTCTTCTGTAGCGTTTGCCTATGCTGCCGGCATCATCAAAATCCACCATGAAGTGCTTTTGAAGCATCTCGTAGACAGGCAGAGCGGATTCTGTCAATTTTTTTGAAAGTGGGAATATGGCTGCTTTGATCGGTGCAAGGGCTGGGTGAAATCTGAGAACGTTACGGACATCATCCCCTTCAAGGGCCTCTTCGTCGTAGGCGTCAATGAGAAATGCCAAAGTGACACGGTCTGCGCCCAGTGATGGCTCGATGCAGTAAGGCACATATTTTTCGTTGGTGTGGGGATCCTGATAGCTGAGATCTTGGCCCGAAACCATAATATGTTGTTTTAGGTCATAGTCCGTTCTGTCGGCTATTCCCCAAAGCTCGCCCCATCCAAATGGGAAGAGATATTCGATATCCGTTGTAGCGTTTGAGTAATGGCTAAGCTCTTCTGGACTGTGGTCTCTAAATTTGACGTTGCCCTCAGTCATGCCTAAGTTGAGGAGCCAATCCATACACGATTTTTTCCAGAAAGCATACCACTCTAAATCCTCACCTGGCTTGCAGAAGAACTCAAGTTCCATTTGTTCAAATTCTCTTGTGCGGAAAGTAAAGTTACCCGGCGTAATTTCATTTCTAAAAGATTTGCCAATTTGACCAATGCCAAATGGGATTTTTTTGCGGGATGACCTTGCAATATTTTTGAAATTGACGAAGATACCTTGAGCTGTTTCTGGTCTAAGATAGATGGGTGTACTGGTATCGTCATTAACGCCTTGATGGGTTTTGAACATTAAATTAAACTGGCGAATACCTGTAAAGTTGTTGGCACTACACTCAGGGCAACCTATGGCTTTTTCAGCGATGAAAGCTTCCATTTCGGCATTGCTCCAGCCATCGACGATTTGATCTGAGCCTGCAGCGTGGAAATAGTCCTCGATAAGTTTGTCTGCTCTGTAACGCGTTTTACAGGATCTGCAGTCCATAAGAGGATCGTTGAATCCACCTACGTGGCCAGAGGCAATCCATGTTTGTGGGTTCATAAGTATAGCGCAGTCTATTCCCACATTGTGAGACGACTCTTGTATGAATTTTTTCCACCACATTTTTTTGACGTTGTTTTTAAGCTCAACGCCTAGCGGACCGTAATCCCAAGTGTTTGCCAAACCTCCATATATTTCAGAGCCAGGAAAGATGAAACCTCTTTGTTTAGACAGCGACACAATTTTTTCCATTGATTTGAGTTGATTATCCATTAATATTGCCTCCTTAAAAGCCTCATTTAGCTCTATTCCTATAAATGATGGTAACACAGAACGCAGTAGGTTTCAATCCCCAACACACCACGCACGCAATCAAATGAAGTGGTTTAAAACAAGTTCAAAAGATTTATCGCAAAGAACACCGTGGTAAGGCAAGAACCGCAAGGTCGCAAATTGGTGAAATCTGGAGATAGATCAGAAAACTGATGTCGATAACCCCCTTTACGTTACATTCTTTTGCGTTCCTTGCGTATGTTTACCTTTGCGTCCTTCGCGTCAATGTTGAATCATTGGTCTTTTTGCTCTCATTATTTTTATGCAGTTTTTTCGCACTAAAAAGGACTCCGCCTAAGCAGAGTCCTTACTTGTCTCTATTGAGCTTACTCTTGTTTCTCTTCAAAGATCACTTCAGTCTCTTGCTCTTCCTCTGCTTCTTCATCACAGCTGCAATCACAACCGCATTTGTTTTCAGGGTCTTTTTTGCCAGTTGTTTTGAGCTCGTCAACTTTTGCTTTGACCTTTTGAAATGCTTCTTCTGTCACATTTTTGAGGTCGATGATTTCGCCGTCTTGCTTGACTATTTTGAGTTCACAACCTGACGCAAGTGCGGCGATAATAGCCACAGCAGATGCACCTGTGAAAATCAAAACGCCAATAGCGCCAGCAAGTACTGGGATATCCAGTATTGTTCTGCCATCTTTTTCGAGGTAAAAGCGTGTTACATTCCCTTTACGAATGAGTTCTTTCAGTGTCTCAAGAACTTCATTGCCCACGCGCTCGATTTTAGGGCCAAAGTTTGGTGCGGCTTGTGGTCCCTTTTGCTCCAGTTGAATAATCGCTTCAAGTACATCACCATCTGTTTGCTCGAGTGCCTCTTTAGCCTCTTTGTAGCCGACCTGTGTTCTTTCTCTGACTAAATCGATTTTTTCCAATGTAATTTCCATGTTGTCACTCCTCTTCTTTCATATTTTTTAAGAATTCCAAGCTTTTTAAGGGCTTATCGCTGACGTAATGTTTGAAGTAACGTTCGAGTAAGCGTTCTGTCTGTATTCTTATTGTATCACCAATACGGGTTTTCAATATAGTCCCATAGTCGTTTTTTAATACGAAATTAATGAAGTTCAAAATAACGGGTTTAAGTTTTAGCGCATCTGAGATCTGATCAAAACACTGAGGGCAGATGGCGCCTCCTTCTTCCACTGAAAATCCGATTAAATTTTCTTTTTCACCACAGCTGACACAGCAAGTTGTTTCGGGCTTGAATCCTAAAAAGTGAAGGAGTTTGAGCTCAAATACAAGCCTGAGGAGTTGAAAATCGATATCATTTGCTGACAAAAGATGAAGAGTCACCAGCAAAAAGTCAAAGAGGCGGTTGTTGGTCTCCTGCTCTTCAATAGCTTTTGAAACCCGTTCTAAAAAATAAGAACCATAGGACAAGCGGGTCAAATCTTCTCTCAAGCTATAAAAAGACTCTTTAATATCGATGTTGCTGACTTGGTCCATATCTTTGCGCTTTTGAATTTGAAAATCAGAGTACATAAAAGGATGTGAACCTGCGGATAAACGAGACCTGGGGTTGCGAGCACCCGATGCATAGATTCTAATTTTGCCGGATATACGCGTAAATACTGTGAGAATCACGTCGTCATTAGACACTTTGTGCTTTTGGAGAACGATACCTTCCGTACGATAATCCATGTTGCCACTACCTCTCTATGCGATAATATGCTGAATCATCATAGCCACAAGGGTAAAATAAATGGTGAGGCCGGTAATATCGATTGTGGTAGATATAAAGGGCGCGGATGCAACAGCAGGGTCTATCCCAAGTTTTTTGAAAACCAGGGGGACAATAGTGCCAATTGTAGCTGCGGTGACCATATTAGCCCACATGGCAAGGCCGACGATGAGGCTTAAAATTATTCTGCCTTCAAGCAAATAGGTAGCCACGGCGACGACAACACTACAGACGACGCCCACCAGAACGCCGACGATTACTTCCTGGAGCAACACACGCCACAAATTGGCTTTGCCTATAGCACCTAGAGCAAGATTACGCACCGTGAGTGTAGAACTTTGGGTTCCGACATTGCCGCCCATTCCAGCCAGTAGTGGCATGAATAAGGCAATGGTCGCATCTGCTTCTAAAGTGTTTTCAAAACCCGATATGACTTTAGCAGATAATAAGCCACCAAATATAGTGATAATGAGCCATGGAAGTCTTGCTTTCATAGAGACCCAAGCCCCTAGAAATGCATTTTCTTCCTCTAAAGATTCTAGTTCAGATTCTGTTGTCCCTGCAAATCTGAGAAAGTCCTCAGAAGCTTCATCCTCCATGACGTCCATAATGTCATCGACGGTGATGATGCCGAGAAGCTTGTGAGTGTCATCTACTACAGGAAGTGCCAACAAGTCGTATTTTTTGACGATGCGCACAGCTTCTTCTTGGTCAGAATGCACGTTGATGGTAATGACGTTCTCTTTCATAATCTCAGAGATTATTTGATGTTCCTGTGCAATGATGAGCTGTCTCAGGGTGATAATACCCGAAAGAGCACCCTCTAAATCAACGACATAAACATAATAAATGGTTTCCGCATCAGGTGCGTTTTTCCTAAGGTGATTTAGCGCTTCTGCAATAGTCATCTCTACATTGACGCTGATATAATCCTTGGTCATTATGCCGCCTGCTGAATCCTCAGGATAATCCAGCAAGGCTTTGACTTCTATTTGGTCTTCGTGATCCATCAGGGACAAGATACTGTTCTGCTCTTCATCTGACAAATCGTAAAGCAAATCGGCTATGTCATCTGAGGACATCAGGTCAAGCATATCTGACTTTTGCTCTGAATTGAGCTGTTTGAAAAGGGTTTCAAAATCATCTGAATCCACTTCGTTAAGTACTCTTGAAGCTTTATCTTCAGTAAGGTGTTTAAATACCAGGTTTTGTTCCGTTTCTTCTAAGTCATCTATAATTTCTGCAATATCGACATAATGCAACTCTTCAAGAATTTTTTTGAGTGCAAACGTGTTGTCACTTTTGATAAATTCTCGAATACGAATGATTAAATCATCTTTGATTTCCTCTAAGTTTCGCTGCATTTATTCACCTCTACTTTGATCAGTCTTTGTAGCCAAAACCTTTAAGGGCGGTAGGATCATCTCTCCACCCCTCTTTAATTTTGACCCACAATTGTAAATTGACGCGCACATTAAGAAATTTTTCAAGATCTTTACGCGACGCTTGGCCTATACCTTTGAGTTTTCTGCCTTCTTTTCCAATAATGATACCCTTGTGGCTTTTCTTTTCACAGACGATGGCGCAGTGAATATCCATCAAATCCGTCCCAGGCCGTTTGACCATGGATTCTACCTCAACTGCCACGCCGTGTGGAATTTCATCATCTAAATACATCAACAGTTTTTCTCTGACAATCTCAGAAACGATCGATCGTTCAGGCATATCTGTCAGGATATCGTCTGGATAATACGCTGGGCCTTCTGACAATTCACTTTTGATTGCTGCAACAACGCCACTGATTTGGTGGCCACTGAGCGCTGAAATCCCCATGACCTGTTTGATAAAGGGATATGCTGCATATTGATCATAAATGTGCTGTACAGCTTCTTGATCCATAATGTCCATTTTATTGATGAGGACATAAATCGGTGATTTGACGGATTCTAAAATGTTGAGGATAAATTGATCCCCAGGTCCAATGGATTTTGAATCGTCTACCATGTATATCACCACGTCCACTTCATTGAGGGTGTCCGTAGCAGATTTGGTCATAAACTCCCCAAGCTTGTGCTTTGGTTTGTGTATACCGGGTGTATCTATAAAGACAATCTGTGCTTCTTCATCGTGATAAATGGCGTTAATACGGTTACGCGTTGTCTGAGGTTTGTTGGTCATAATGGCAATTTTCTCGCCTATGATTTGATTGAGCAGCGTTGATTTTCCTACATTGGGTCTTCCAATAATCGTTACGAAACCTGATTTAAACATTTTTATCTTCCTTTATATGATCGAAGTCCTTTTTGACAAAGGCGTGAGGTACCATTTCTGAAATTGTGTAGGCTTGATAGGCATCTGGTGAACCGAGCAGTATTCTCAAATCCGTTGAAAACTCAAGCATAACCTGACGGCAAATGCCACATGGACTAATGGGGTGATCCAAATTACCAACGACTGCAATGGTATCGAAATCATAATCCCCTTCTGAGATCGCTTTGAAAATAGCTGTGCGCTCTGCGCAGTTTGTGGCCCCGAAGGAAGCATTCTCAATATTGCACCCCGTATATATTTTGCCGCTTTTCATGAGCAGCGCAGCGCCTACTGTTATCTTAGAATAAGGCGCATAGGCTTTCCCCATGGCCTCCAAGGCTTTTTCCATCAGTTGTTTATCCATTTTGAATCCCCTTTCTCTATTTTGTTCTCCTTATTCCGTCGTTACAGACGTAAGAGAATCGATCACCTGTACCCACGTCACGCCAGGATTAAAGGTGATTTCAGTGCCTGTGCCGTCAAAAAAACGTGTAATGGACTCCGTTTTGGGTTTTTTCCACGTAATGGGGATTTGATTGCCCATGGTCATGTAGAGTCCTGTTCCCTCGCCTACCACATCCACTTCAAGGCGACCTTTATTATCAAGGACTCTGTGTTTAGCCACTTGTATGATGATGTTCATAGCTGTGAGAACCGTACCATCCACTTCATCTAAATGCGCCTTGCCATTGAAGCCCCGCTTGTATTTTCCAAGGGTCTCGTCATAGGCGTACGTTGTATAATAACCAACCTTATCTTTGTCGTTGGGCTTTTTATAGACTAATTTGACTTTGAGCGCTGAATCGCCAGTGATTGCCTCTGGCACATGATGAAATAGCCACGATTCAAAAGTCGCCGTCATATTATGCTTGAGATTTGCGGCTTGTTTTCTGAGCGCAACCATGCTTGAATACATATTATTAGGGGCTTTCTTGTGTTTAAGCCTCCAAAAAATATCCTTGCCCGCAACAAGTCCATCTACATTGCCAATGTTCAGCGTCTTCAGGATTTTAAGCGCTTCAGGACTTCCACCTACATGGACATACAGTGGATCATACTCTAGTGCCTTTTGAATATAGTACATTCTTGAGCTTCTGATGGGTCCCACGGATTCAGGTGAAGCGGTTTGAAAAATAGCCATGTACCGAGTGATCATCCCCTCCGCTAAAATTTCGTAAACGATTTCAGCGTCTTTTAGACCTGACTGTGGTCTCGCTTCCACATAATTGTCGATCATAATGGCTACAGGTCTATTTTCTGTGAGCTTTGCGTCTACCGGTAGCCCTGTGAGGGGTGAATAAACTTGTCCCTCTTTTAGCTCAGATTCATTTATGTCGCCCTCTGTAGAAATCGTTTCAGTTGGAAGTGGAATCACCACTTCAGTGGGAGCCTCTGCAACTACTGTGGGTTTACTTTGACAGCCATAAAGTGCAACAATCGACAACAGCAAAACAAAAGTCAATATTTTCTTTTTCATTTTAACCCCTTGTTAGACCCATGAGA
>JBBRGL010000138.1:0-7182 GCA_038240675.1 Peptostreptococcales bacterium | reverse complement strand
GTGGGCAAGCTCTGTCCAGAGTACAAAACGACTATGGCACTTATAGGCACTGACAAGAAACAGACACTCTAAACGAAGGGAGGCTTCATTAATTTAAAGGCTCCCTTTTCAATGTGCAAAAAAAAGGTATAAATAACAGGTGGTAAGGGAATCTGGATACCGCTTAAAGCTAAAAGTGGATTGTCATTAAGCAGGGAATTCTATGGACAAAAACGCAGTCCATACATTTTCCTCGGGGATTTGATGTCTCAATCTCCGCTGTATAAATAGCACTTTGTGTATAATAATTAATGATTCTGTAGACTTTGAATTGAAGTTGTTTCTTTCTAGTGTTACAATAATTTTTGAGAGGTTCAAAAAAATGTGTGCTTTTGAAGAGAACATACACTTTTATGAATAATCTAATCTTTAGGAGGCTGGAAGATGATTTCAAGAGTTATGATTGACCATATTTCCAACAGTTCAGTAATACGAGCAATGTTTGAAGAAGGCAAACGTCTCTCGGCGATTTATGGCGCTGAAAATGTCTTTGATTTCAGTCTTGGAAGCCCTAATGTGGAGCCACCTGCGACTATCAAACAGGCTATTTTTGACATTTTGAATGAAGAAAGTCCTAACTTAGTCCACGGTTATATGAACAACTCAGGCTATATTGACGTCCGTCAGCAAATCGCCAAACACCTACATGACAAGTACCAAGTCAAGTTAGATGAAAACAATGTCCTCATGACTTGTGGAGCAGCTGGAGGCCTAAATGTACTTTTCAAAACGCTTTTAAATCCTGGAGATGAGGTCATTACTTTCGCGCCTTACTTTGTTGAATACAGAAACTACGTGAGCAACTACGGTGGCGAACTCGTCGTCGTGCCGACGAATATCGAGAACTTTGTACCGGATCTTGTAGCTCTAAAGGCCGCTATTAACCCTAAGACCAAGGCAGTGATGATCAACTCGCCTAACAATCCAACGGGCGTGGTGTATTCAGAGCAGGTCATTAAAGATTTGGCTGCAGTACTTGAAGAGATGCAGGCAGAGCTTGGCATTTCCATCTATCTCATTTCTGATGAGCCCTATAGAGAAGTTTGTTATGATGGCGTCAAGGTTCCTTATATTCTCAACTACTATAAAAATAGCTTTATTGGTTACTCCTATAGCAAATCCCTCTCACTTCCTGGAGAGCGCATAGGTTATGTCATCTCCCACGGGGAAATGGATGACTTTGAACTTATTATTTCTGCTATGAACGTGGCAAACCGCATCATGGGCTTTGTCAATGCACCTTCACTTTTTCAGCG
Source organism: Peptostreptococcales bacterium (assembly GCA_038240675.1). GTDB lineage: Bacteria > Bacillota > Clostridia > Peptostreptococcales > Acidaminobacteraceae > JBBRGL01. The sequence goes on along the minus strand of JBBRGL010000138.1, from coordinate 5,887 downwards.
CGTCATCGCTAGATGCCTTGATTCAGAGGTAGATGTGAATATCTACAAGCGCAATAGAGACCTTTTGTACAACCACTTGGTGGATATCGGGTTCAAATGTGTCAAACCACAAGGCGCTTTCTACCTTTTCCCACAGTCATTGATTCCGAATGATAAGCTCTTTGCAGAAGAAGCTAAGAAGCACAATCTCCTCATCGTACCTGGTTCGGCTTTTGCTTGTCCTGGACATTTTAGATTGTCTTACTGCATCTCCTATGAAAAAATCGAAAAATCATTAGACGCTTTTACAAAGTTGGCTCAACAATTTAAATAGGATCTTATCGCTTAAACCTTAAAACTGCTGTAACAAAGGCAGTTTTTTTAGCGCCGTGATATAAGATTAGAGTGTCAAAAGTATCTATTTTCAACCAAAAACGTGGAGGCGAAAATGCAGAAGTGTATGAAGAAAAATGTATGGATTGTTCTTGTACTCGTGGCAGCACTCAGTATCACAGGATGTACACAGCAGGCAGCTGCACCCGATGGTAGCTTAGCCCTGAGTTTCCTCAAAGAAATTGACCAGTTAGGTCCTCGAACAGCAGGTACAGAACTTGAGAAAAAAGCTGCGGATTTTGTGGCTGATAAGCTAAAAGGCATGGGTTACGAAGTGAAACGGACACCTTTTGATTACGAGGATAACGGGACTAAGCATTCTGAGAACGTTATTGCTGTGAAAAAAGGGACGGGCAAAGGCACCATTATTGTCGGTGCGCACTATGATTCAGTGGACGCGGCTAAAGGTGTAGACGACAATGGTTCAGGCATTGCGGTAGCCCTTGAAGCTGCACAGAGCTTACAAAAAACAGATACAGTCCACACTTTAGCCTTCGTCTTCTTTGGCGCAGAGGAAGTGGATCTTTTAGGCTCGGCGTATTATACAGAGCAAATGACGCCGGAACAAATCGCAGACACAGTTCTTATGGTGAACTTCGACAGTTTAGTGGCAGGTGACATCGCTTATGTCTACGGCAATCCAGACGAAAAAGGCAAATTTCGTGAGCATGTACTGGCGCTGGCAACTCAAGAAAAAATCAATCTGATCACTCAGCAGGGCTTAAACCCAGAGTTTCAAAAGGGAACAACAGGCCCATGGAGTGATCACGCAGCCTTTGAAGCCCTTGGGATACCTTTTATCTATTTCGAGTCTACCAACTGGAACCTTGGAGAGATGGATGGCTATACCCAAGTTGATTTGACTCTAGGTGAAGAAGGGGAAGTGTGGCATACCCAGTATGACACGTACGATTACATTGACAAAACTTTTCCAGGTCGAATTGCAGAACGTTTAACGGTGTTTGCTAAGGTCATTAAGAAAATTTTGAGTGAGGATCTGTCGGGTATTTAACCTAGAGGCAGAGTGTTGTCGTCTTTAGCTGCGGGTGTTTATTCTAAATTATATGAAAAAAGGGACTGAATCAAAAGTGAAAATTTTGATTCAGTCCCTTTTTTCAATTTTGCGTGCATGAATGACAAAGCGAGCATCGTTGAATTCGTAGGAGCAGGTAATGAGGGTCAGGATTTTGTCCGTCGGTAGAATTTTTATGTCGGCTGCGTATTTGGATTGTTTTTGGCGGATGGCGATATAATCTAAGAAAGCTTGGTCGTCCTTAAAATCCGTGGTGATCAAATCCAGGGTAGGTGGTGACACGTAAGCGGCAAAAACTTCCCACTGGGTCTCATCATAGAGTGTGGTATAGGTAAAAATCCGATTGGCATTGTAGAAGTCTTCTTTTTTGTAAAGCTTTAAAGTGGCAAACATGCTGCCGTTTTTCATATTGTGGCCATAGAGGATGGAGTGGCGGTCCTCAAAAAAAGTATCGTTTCGAAAATCCATAAAAATCGTACCAGGTTCATATTTTTTCTTGTCCAGATTTCGATGGAGGTAATAATCATTGTCGTTAGATTGGGCGACGGGATAGTCAATTTTGGTGTTTGGTAAGTTGATCCAACCCACCACATCCTTATTTTGTTCAAGGAGTGATTTGAATTTTTCAAGGACTATAAGAGGCTTTTTAACAGCTTCAGATGGTATGGGCGTACTTTCTGTTGTGGGTGCTACAGTTTCCGCTGGAACGCTTTGTGTCGAAGTTTCGGTAGCGTTTATAGCGCCATTCGGGACTGGATTTGGGCTAATGCGCGGATAAAAGGTGTATAGGGCTGTCCCAAGGAGCAAAATCAAAAGTAGACTCGCTGCAATTTTGAGTTTGTTTTTAAACGTCATAGGGGACCTCACTTTCTTTGAGGTTCTTCTTTCAACCGATCGAGGACTATGCGGTATCCATTAGAGCCGTAATGAAGATATTTGCTGATGCGACTGATTGTCGCAGTGGAAGCGCCTGTCTCTTTTTCAATATGAATATAAGTGTCATTGTGGTCAAGCAGTTTGGCTACGCGCAGTCGGTGGGAGAGCGCCTGAATTTCACTGATGGTGGCAATGTCGTCAAAGAACATATAGCATTCTTCAATGGTTTTGAGTGTCAAAATGGCTTTGAAAAGTTCGTCGATCTGATTATCCTTGATACGCGATTCGTAAGGCATAAGACCCCCAGTGTGAGAAGAAGTGGTTTAATTGAAAGGAAAGAAAAAAATACTGTCTATACTCTTATTCTATCAAAAAAACGCATGATTTTGTACAATCTCTGAGAATTTCTTCACGGGGGCGGTGGGGTAGTCAGATTTCCGGTAAATAAGAGCGATAGCGCGACTTGGGTAATCAAAATTTAAGGTGAGGGGAAAGACAGCGCTGTGTGTAGGCAGGGTATATGCGGGTACAAAGCCTATACCTAGACCGATGCGCACAAGCTCAATAATCAGGTCCACACTTCCAATTTCGATTTCAGGAATCAAAGGGGAATCGAGGCTTGAAAATACCATGTCGAAAAAACGCCGAGTAGTGGAGTTCTGTTCAAGGCTTATGAGGGGCAAGGCCAAAAGGTCCTGGGCTGAGAGGGACTGGTCTTTCAAAGCGCTAAAGGCATCTCCGGCAATAAAAACATCTTTAAAAGTTGTCAAGGTGTGTACCGAGAGCAGTGGGTTCACCATGTCTTCTAAGAGGTTGACAATGGCCACGTCGATTTCGCTACTGAGGATGCTGGCCACAGACTTTGGAGAGGGTTGATTGACGATGTGAATTCTGATTTTGGGATAAGCCATATGAAAGGTCTGAAGGTGGGGTATCAAAAAATATTTTGAAAGGGTATCACTGACGCCTATGCGAAGGGTTCCAGCCTCTAAATTCTGAAGGCTGAGAAGCTCTTCTTCTCCAGCTTTGATCTGTTCGAAGGCTATGCGCACGTGTTCATAGAGAGAGGCGCCTTCTGAAGTCAGTTGCACTTTTTTAGTCGTTCGTATAAATAGCCCAACGCCTAGTTGCTTTTCAAGATTTTTCACCGACTGGCTTACAGAGGATTGGCTGACAAAAAGCGCCTCTGCTGCCCGAGAAAAACTCAGGTGCTTGGCACAACTGTAAAAGACGCGGTACAATTCCATTTGGATATCCATATATTACTCCTGCTAATGAAATAGATTAGAATGCTTAATTATTATTATAAATCAAGATGTGTTAGGATGGAAGAGATAATAGAAGGTTAGGGTCTGAAAAAGATCAATTTCGCCCTTTTGACACACTAATCATTCATTTATAGACTGCTATTTCCGGAGGAAAAAATCATGGTCAACAGAATCTACGTTGAGAAGCGCCTGGGCTATCAAATTGAAGCGAAGGGTCTAAAAAAGGAACTGATGGAAAACTTGCATTTGAAGGCGATTCAAAAGGTGCGGGTGATCAACGTCTATGATGTGGAAGGGTTGAGTGACTCTGACCTTGCCCTTGTGACACCTATTGTTTTTTCCGAACCCAATATTGACGAGGTGACACAATCCATCAGTGTAGAAGGAACCCATAGTTTTGGCGTCGCGTTTTTGCCAGGACAATTCAATCAAAGAGCGGATTCAGCCCGTGAATGTATCGAAATACTGTGCAGCGGCGCCTTAGTCCGGGTGCATTCCTTTAAAATCATCGCGGTAGAAGGTGACCTCAGTGAGGATGACGTGAACCAAATCAAAAGATACATCATCAATCCTGTGGATTCAAGAGAGGCCAAGCTCAGCATTCCTGAGACCCTCGAATTTGAATCTTTCATTCCAGACAGCGTCGAGAGTCTCGTTGGATTCAGGGCAAAAAACGCCGATGCACTTTTGGCCTTCCATACGGAAAGAGGGTTTGCAATGACTCTCGAAGATTTAGCCTTTTGCCAAAACTATTTTAGGGAAGAAGACAGAGACCCTACTATTACGGAACTCAAAGCTATAGATACTTACTGGTCAGATCACTGCCGCCACACGACTTTTTTGACGGCCATAGACGCTGTGAATATCGATAAAGCCACTTTAACGGCGCCTATCAAGGAAGCCTACGACCGTTTTGTGACGGTGCATACAAGTCTTTATCCAGCGGGAAACAGACCCACAACGTTGATGGAAATCGCCACTGTCGCCATGAAATCCATGAAAAAAAACGGCGAACTTGAGGATTTGGATATCTCTGAGGAAATCAACGCCTGCAGCATCGTGGTCAAAGTCCAGGTGGACGGCATCCCTCAGGATTATTTGGTCATGTTCAAAAATGAAACTCACAATCACCCGACGGAGATAGAGCCTTTCGGCGGTGCGGCGACTTGCCTTGGCGGTGCTATACGAGATCCCCTTTCAGGTCGGTCTTATGTGTATCAAGCCATGCGTGTTACAGGCGCTGCAGATCCACGGGGGGCCATCGAAGACACCCTTCCGGGCAAGCTCCCTCAGTACCTCATTACAAGAGGCGCAGCTAAGGGCTATAGCTCATACGGCAATCAAATAGGACTGGCTACTGGCCAAGTGGCAGAAGTCTATCACCCTAACTTTGTGGCAAAGCGCATGGAAATCGGTGCAGTCATAGCGGCGGCACCTAAGGAAAATGTCATCCGTCTTGTGCCTGCAACTGGGGATGTCGTTGTACTTGTAGGCGGCCGTACAGGCAGAGATGGCTGTGGCGGTGCGACAGGCTCTTCAAAAGAGCATGACGAAGAAAGCATCAGCAGCTGTGGTGCCGAAGTTCAAAAGGGTAACGCCCCCACAGAGCGTAAGCTTCAACGGTTATTCCGAAACAAAAAAGCCGCTCAGATGATTAAACGCTGCAACGATTTTGGTGCAGGTGGTATCTCCGTTGCCATCGGTGAACTATCTGAGAGCATTGACATATTCCTCGATACAGTGCCTAAAAAATATGCAGGTCTTGACGGTACTGAGCTTGCAATTTCTGAATCCCAAGAGCGGATGGCGGTGGTTCTCAGCCCTGAAAATGTAGAGCAGTTCTTGGCCCTCTCAGCAGAAGAAAATTTAGAGGCTACTGAAGTGGCCTTTATTACGGATACAGGTCGCCTGCGTATGTTTTGGAAGGATCAAAAAATCATGGATATCTCGAGAGCCTTCCTCGATACCAATGGTATCCAGCAGACTACTCAAGTACACGTTACAGCGCCAAGTCAGAACACTTATTTTGAAAGCCGTACACCTGTGAGTTTTGAAGCGGGCGTGGCGGATCGATTGGCGGATTTGAATAGTTGCTCGAAAAAAGGCCTCGTCGAAATGTTTGACAGCACCATTGGCATGAACACAGTGGTTATGCCTTTCGGCGGCAAAAACCTTTCCACATACGTGGATGGTATGGTGGCAAAAATCCCGGTGATCAGCGGAGATACAACCACAGCTACAACCATGACCTACGGCTATGATCCCGATTTGGCCATGTGGTCGCCTTTTCATGGTGCATACTATGCTGTACTGCACTCAGTGGCTAAATCTGTGGCCC
>JBBRGL010000137.1:0-7187 GCA_038240675.1 Peptostreptococcales bacterium | reverse complement strand
CTGAGCGGCGCGCTGATCATGGTCTACAATCTTTGGATGACGGTGCGCGCACAACCGGCTGCGCATCGGTGTTTTGGCGGGGTATAGCTACTTCCCAGCTTTTGATGCACTGAGTGGCAGCATGAAACACGAAAGCCACTCAGAGTCTCTCCTGTTCGAAAAACTCTCTAAAGGCAGCATAGACGCCCTGATCATCGACCATTTTACTGGTGAATATCTTTTTAAAGACCTGAGTCAAACCACAAAAGACCTTTTCAAAAGCCCTTATCAAGAAAAGTGTAAAACCCATGATATCACCAATATTGGTTTTGCAAACAATGATCAGACACACGTGCTTCAGGAGATTTTCAATACCGGTTATGCTTCTCTTAAAGCCGATGGAACCCTTGAGCGAATCGAAAAAAAATATTTAGGCTAAAACAAATAGAGACTCTCCTTCAACTTTTGAAGGAGAGTCTCTATTTGTTTTTTAGCAGGATCAATCAAAACTTGCTTTAAATTCGAGTAATAAACTGGTCGCGCCATACACCGCCAATAGGGAAAGTATCTGCACAGCTAAGTCAGCTCCACTGGTTCTCCATAGTTCTAAGCTATCTCTGATCATTTCGCTGTCTATATTAAACTGAGTTATATTTGCACCTAATTTTTGAACGCTATAGGATACTCCTAAAAAAAGCACAAAAGTAATGACGCCGCCAAATTTCATTTGTGAAAAGAAGCTTCTGTAAAGGGCTATCGCGAGATAGATCATGCCTATAAGGAGCGCATAGCTTACCGAGATATAAATGAAAACATAAGATGCATCGCTGATATTTTTCTGTAATGCGTGCAGAATGTCCGAAATGATGAATTCACCTGTCAAGAATTGAAATGTCATGAGCGTCGTGACTAAAAAAATACTCAAAGCTCCTATGAAGCCTACCAATGAGATCAAAAGTTTAGATCCTACTTTTTCAAAAGCGTTGTTAGGCAATGTAAAATAAAGATCTCGAGTTGATACCTTGACTTCATTGCGTAAGCTATTGATCGCATCCACAAAGACCAAAATAAGGGGTGCCATACCGAGTAAAAACACAAAGGCTATAAGTTCACTGTCAGATCCTCCGCTTATAGGCATCATAGGTCGGAGTTTTAGAGCCAAAAGTACGTTGGCCAATTCATAGAAAAAGAAAACAGCTAAGTACATTTTCCAGCGACGCTGTATTTCAAATAGTGTCAATTTAAGCATTTTTGTATACCTCCTTGTAAAGTTCATGAATGGACATGTTGCGCTCAGTTCTCAGCGTTTCAGCATCTCCCATTAAATCTATACGGCCGTTTTTAAGAAAGACAACATCGTCTAAAATAGGTTCGAACTCCGAAATCAAGTGGCTTGAAATGACGATGCACTTGTCCTCTTGAACACTGGCCGCCAAAAGATCCAGGATCATATCTCTCGAAATAGGGTCGACGCCGTTTAAGGGTTCATCAATCAAATAGATACTTGAAACCCTCGAAAGCGTCAGTGCAAGTTTTAGCCTTGCTTTTTGTCCAGTTGACAGGGTTTTGATTTTTTGATTGCCATCTAATTTTAAACTTGTCAGTATATCCTTAGCCTTTTGATCGTTAAAATCTCTAAAAAATGTTTTGAAAAACCCAATACTCTCCTGAATACTCATCCAATCGTATAAATGTGACTCTGTGGGCATATAGGCCACCTGTTCCTTGAGAACACTGCCTTTTTCCTGGCTATCAAATGTGATTTTCCCAGAAGTGGCTTTTGAAAGTCCCGCCATAATACGCATCAAAGTCGTTTTGCCGCTGCCGTTTGGTCCCAGTAGACCAATGAGCTTTCCAGTGCCAAACTCTAAACTGACATCGCTCAGTGCTTCTTTCAGCAAATATTTTTTCTTCAAATTTTCTATTCTGACTGCCATGTATTCCTCCTAAGATAATTTATTTTTGAGAAGCATTAAAATTTCGTTGGGTGTATAACCCAGGCCCCTCATATTATTGATATACTCAGACGTATGACCCACTGCAAGTTCCTCAAGAACCTCATGCCTGACTTTTGGGTCTTCAGTCATAAATGTCCCAAGGCCTCTTTTGGACTCCGCTAACCCTAGCCGTTCAATTTCTTGATAGGCCTTTTGAACAGTGTTTGGATTGACTTTGAGCTTCAAAGCATAATCTCTCACTGAGTCAAGTTTGTCACCTGGCTTAAGTGTCCCTGTGACAAAATCCAGTTTAATAACGTCTACGATTTGCGAATAGATCGGTATATGATTTTTGAATTCCATTTGGCGCCTCCTGTCTTTCTGTACTAACATAATAATACACCCATACACTTATAGTGTCTTGAGAGAAAGATTAAAAGCAGATTAGAGTTACAAAAGGTCTATAGTAATCTTGCATCCACTAAAATAAAGGCATGCAGAAAGTGTCTCTGCATGCCTTTTAAAGGTGTGTTTTGTGCTTCTTTAGGATTAAAGCTCTAATTCCTTGTGACCAGAAAGCATCAATTTGTTGTATTTGCTGCGGTCCTGAGCATTGAGTACTCTTTTTCGAAGTCGAATGGAATCCGGTGTAATTTCAACCAATTCATCGCTTTCGATAAATTCAAGGGCTTCTTCTAACGTAAATTCTTTAGGGGCCAAAAGCTTGATGGCATCATCAGAACCTGAGGCTCTTACGTTGGTCATTTTCTTGTTCTTACAAGCGTTGACCACCATGTCCTCTGTACGAGAGTTCATGCCGACGATCATGCCTTCATAGACGTCAAGGGCAGCACCAACAAACATCTGCGCGCGTTCGCTTAAGTTGAACAGAGAATAAGACATGGTGACGCCTGCTTCTTGAGAAATCAAAACACCATTTTTACGGCCCGGTATTTCACCGCAATAAGGTTTAAAAGAGTCAAATGAACGGACGAGTGTACCTTCACCTCGTGTGTCATTGATAAATTCACTTCTATACCCGAGCAGTCCACGGGTTGGCATTAAGAATTCAAGTTTAGTATAGCCATTTTCACTAAACATAGAAGTCATAAGACCTTTACGCAGATTGAGCTTTGAAATAACCGTTCCAGAGGCTTTGTCAGGGACTGAGACAATCACTTGCTCAATAGGCTCAACAAGCACTCCACCTTCATGTTTCATCAACACTTGCGGTTTCGAGACAGCCATTTCATAACCTTCCCGACGCATGTTCTCAAGCAATACTGATAAGTGAAGCTCTCCGCGTCCAGAAACTTTAAAGCCTTCAAGGGATGGCAAAGGCTCAACTTTAAGACCTACATTGATTTCAAGTTCTCTTGTCAAACGGGCATCTAAATGGCGCGACGTCAAAAACTTGCCACTGCGACCACAGAAAGGTGAATCATTGACATAAAAATTCATCGAAAGTGTCGGCTCTTCTATATTGATCAGTGGCAGTGGATCGATACATCCCTCGACGCAGATTGTCTCGCCGATAGATATTTGTGGGAGTCCAGAAATAATGGCGATATCGCCGCTATAAGCTTCAGTGACTTCGCGTCTTTTAAGGCCTTCGTTGACAAATAATTTGACGACTCTCCCACGCACTTCTTGACCTTCGCGGTTGATGACGACAACGCTTTGTCCAGCCTTCAAAGTCCCTTTGAAAATACGACCGATTCCAAGGCGTCCAATGTACTCATCATATGCCAATGAAGAAATTTGCATTTGTAAAGACTCATGGTCTAAATCTGGATACACAGGAACGTGAGCGAGTATCGTCTCAAACAATGGATCTAAATTGTCACTCTCATGATCCATATCCACTTTTGCGATACCTTCTCTTGCAACGCCAAAAACGATAGGAAATTCAAGTTGCTCATCTGTTGCGTTCAAATCGATGAAAAGGTCCAAGGTCATATCCACTACTTCGTGAACACGTGCATCTTTTTTGTCGATTTTATTGATAAATAAAATAGGTTTAATGCCATTTTCAAGAGCCTTGTGGAGTACAAATCGCGTTTGCGGCATAGGACCTTCACTTGAATCCACCAAAAGAATGGCCGTATCAACTGTACGCATGATGCGTTCTACTTCAGATGAAAAGTCGGCATGGCCTGGCGTATCGACGATATTGATTTTTACGCCATTATGCTCTATGGCGCAATTTTTTGAATAAATTGTAATGCCACGCTCACGTTCTAAATCATTAGAATCCATAACGCAATCAACGACCTCTTCATTTTCTCTAAAAACACCACTTTGTGACAAGAGCGCATCCACTAAAGTTGATTTTCCTGCATCGACATGGGCAATAACAGCTACATTAATTACGGGTTTTCTCATTTTCTCCTCTTTCTTATCCATTCAATTTCGTTGATACTACAACCAGTTATCAGTTATAAACAGGAATTATGTTCTAATCCCTGTTTGTCCTTTCTTAAGGCGACTGGCCTTGGTGGCCAAATCCACTGTGCCTGCTGACCAATTCCAAGCTGGAAAAGCCATATAGCGACTTGCCAGACTGCTGGTCATTGCCATTGAACCAAAATACAAAATACTGACCTGAGGTAGCATCATTGTGAAGTCAATAACACCGTGACCAAGTACCAAAACTTGAAGCGCTACAAGTACTGCTAAAAGTTCTAAGCCTTCATGCTTCAAAGTTCGCATGCAGTGAATCAAATAAATTTGTATGCCTGTAAAAATCAAAAGTCCAACAGTTCCTAGTGTCGTTAAAAGCGTCACCAAGATATTATGTCCATGCACTTCACCAGTATATTTGAATATACCGAAAACCCCATAACCAGCGATGGGTTGATGCGTGAAAAGTCGATAGCATTTTTGCCAGATGACGGCTCTTGAGTTCATGGAATGATTGAGTTCGGGTATGCAGAATACCAGTGCAAGAACACCCATAAATATGCCCATGAGTATAAATCGATTCCGCTGACTTCTGGTAAACAGCGCATAGGCTAGTACTGCAAGTTCAAGACCCAGTGCCGCGCCTTTTGAACCCGTAAAGGACATCGCTAAGACACAAAGAAGGCCTCCGAAAACAAAAGGCACTTTTTCGAGTCCCTTTTGCTTAAAAAGGAAATATAAACTTAGGAGAAACAAGCCTGCATACATATCCCCTGCGACGTTTGGATTGCCAAAAGTCCCAATGATGCGATAGGCAGTTTCGGTGGGTACATAATTAATCGTCCAAAACAATCGGCTAAACCACGTCATATCTATAAAATAAGACAACCCTTTTTCGAGAATACCAAATCCTACAGTGATAAGTCCACACTTCCAAACCCAGAGCAAAATATTTTCAACAGTTTTAGGACTCTTTGAAACGTTTTGCAAATAAAGTGCATAAACCAAGAAGATCAGTATGCCGAAAGCGCCAATTACAGATAACATATCAGAATTTGACCAACCAGATAATAAAGCCCAGATGAAAAGCAATGCTAGACCACTATTTAAAGGATTAATTTCAATAACACTTTTTTGTTTATAAAGTTGATAAATCATACCAATCACTGGAATAAAAGCTGTGAAAGGCGAAATCAGAAACATTAAAATAGAAATGATTAACATTTGGAGTCTCTCTTCAAGGTTTATTCACACAAATTGAATCTTATCACAAAAACTTGCACAATTCAAATGTTGATTTTGTAGCATCTCTAGCGTAAACTATAAATAGTGAGAGTGTCTCGTTTATTATTTGGAGCATTCATTCAAATGACCCTCTCGAAAAAGGAGTTGATTCAATGAAATTTTCTCAACCACATGCAAGAGAACCTATGGTGATTTCGACCCTCGGTCATTTTGATATCACAATTGATGGCACATCCCTCACCTCCCTTCATTCTTCTTCAGTCAAGATATGGGCGCTTTTTAAGTTTATGTTGACCCACAAAGATAGAGCCTTTACACCAGAATCCTTGACTGATCAGCTTTGGATAGGTGAAACCTATAACGACCCCCGCAGCACTCTGCGCAAGCAAATGCACAGACTCAGGCAACTCCTCCACCAAAATGAGTCTGATCTGAACAAAATCATTGATTTTACAAATGGCTATTATAAATGGAATCCCTTGTTTTCTTATTCTTTAGACGCAGAAATTTTTGAAAGCACCCTTCAAAAGGCTGAATCCTTGAAAGAGACAAATCCCGAAGAGGCCCTTATTAGCTTCAAAAATGCTCTCTCTCTTTATTTAGGAGACTATCTCCTCGATTGCTCAGATCAACATTGGGTTTTTCCTATTCGAAACTATTACAAGTGCCTGTATCTCAGTGCAGTCGCACACACCATTGAACTTCTAATTCAGCAGAAGGCATACAGCGAAGTCACGGCACTTTGCGAGAAAGCCATCCAAATGGACATCTATGAAGAACTTTTTCACATCCATTATATGGAGGCCCTAATTGAGCTTGATTATTATAAGCAGGCTATCAGTCATTATGAATACATCACCGGATTTTATTACCGTGAAATGGGCGTCAAACCTTCTTTGGCACTCAAATCACTCTACAAAAGAATAATGAAATATCATTCTACAAGTGAATCCGACGAAAACATTTTGGAATCATTAGACACAGATTTCAATGACGAAAACGCCTTTTTCTGCGATCCCGAAGTTTTTAAATCTATTTATGAACTTGAAAAGCGAAGAAGTCAACGCTCTGGAAATGATTTCTGTGTTGTCCTAATGACCGTGGACCCACTCAAAGGAAGCAGTTTGACTCAAACAGCACTCCGTCTGAACCACCTCAAAGAACACTTGATGGCATCACTTAGAAAAGGGGATACATTTACACTTTGGAGCGACCATCACCTACTCCTCCTTCTCCCCGGAATAGACTCAGAACGCATGACCCTTGTTTTGAACCGCATTCTGAAGGATTTCCCAAATCAAGAAACCATCAAAATCAAACAAATCGCCTATTCGGATGCACCTCTCATATAAACGCCATTCCCTTATCCTCTTAAAAGCATTCTTAAAAGGTCACCCTTTTGAGAGTGCTTTTTCTATGTCACGAGGATGTCACGCAGATTGTCATTGTATGTCACAGCCATGGATTATGATTAAGATACATTAAGAGACGCCGAAACGGGGGCGGAAAATATGAAAAAAAGTAGCTTCAATCAAAAAAACATTCCTAACAAAGGAAGCAGCAATTTTCTCATTACTATCTACCATCAAGAAAATCACAGTTGGCAGGGTGTTATTCAGTGGC
>JBBRGL010000136.1:0-7193 GCA_038240675.1 Peptostreptococcales bacterium | reverse complement strand
TGACACAATCTGAGGTCAGTAGGGACTTCGGTCTGAGCGATGGATATGTTTCGAGAATATGCAGGGAGAACATTAAAGTTCATGTGCAGGCCTGACCCCTATACCATTCGTATGCCAGTAATCTAGGCAGTTCTTGATCTTGTTTTCTCGCTCATGATCAAGTTCAACGGGCGTATAGTAAACGCTGGTTCTGTTGATTCCAAGCAATTCACACTGTCTGGTAACAGTCAATTTATCGTTTTTGTAACCAGATTTAGTCTCCCAGTCAGGTCCAAAGACTTGTCCATATTTTTTTTGAGCCAGTCATTCTCAATGGTGAGTTGACCGACTTTTGCCATGAGGTCATTTCGTTCCTCATCTAACGCTTTTCCTTTTGCATGGAATTCTTTTTCTGTTTTGCTTTCAAAAAAAACGTTTGGAGCCTTCTCAATAAATTCCATTTTCCAGTTGCGTAACTGATTGGGACTGATCCCATGTTCAGTTGCAATATCGCCGATTGACTTTTCCTCCCGGAGAATTTCTAAAACGATTTTAGTTTTGAATTCCGCTGTGAATTGTCTTCTTCCCATTAATGCGAACCTTCCTTTTATTGGCAGCTTACTGCCCTTTTATTATATCTGGTTCACTTAGAAATCAGAAATTTTTGTCTTTTTTCATGGGTCCATTATAGGGTGCCTTGGTTTACTATGACCATTTGTAGTAGAAAACTGACATAACAGATGTGTTTTTCGCCTATTTTACTTGCTGTTTTCCATCAACTTTTGAGTTGATCTTATCGATTTTATTTTTCAAAAAAAGGTATTGAATAAGCCAGACAACTACGAAAGCAACAGTAAAAATTCCAAAATAAATTAAAAATCCAACAAAGGAATGATCCATCCATTTTGTGAGATATGCAATTGGCATCATTACAAAAGCTGTAATGATAAAGTAGATTGATGTTTGTTTGGCAATGCTCCATTTATCAATTTCCCAAATTAAAGAACTTGCCGCAAAAGATGAGCCCAACAATCCCGACAATAATGTTTGAAAAATTACCGCATTAATTTCGCTCCCCATTGTTTTCGTAAGCTCTGGTATGCAAGGCGAGTAAGTTCCTTGCCCCAAAATAATTGAAATGATAATTGAAATGATGAACCCGATTGCTATACCAAGTGGAAAGCCTAAAAGTGCTCGTGAAAATATTTGTTTTTTCATTTTATTCACCTCAAATTCCTAATACTTGTTTTATTTTGGCGACGTAGCGCCTTGAAACATACGTAACCGCACCATTGGATAATGTAACGCAAATCGTTCCCGCAAAACTCAAATCAAAGCTTTTAACTTTTTTGAGATTGATAATTTCCGAATTAGAAATGCGAACAAATTTGTTTTTATCAAGCCTTTCTTCCAATTCGTAAAGCCGCAACCTAAGACTGTATTCGCTGTTGGCGCTTGATGCGAAAACTTTTCCGCTGACTGCATATATCCTAAGCATGTCGGATTGCTCAAGTATTTCAAGCGTATCATCCTTAAACCCGCAAAGCACTTGTGGGGTTTCATCGGACAGTTTCTTGACAATATTCTGAATTTCATCTGTCATTTTATTGGTTAAAATAATGAGCTTTGGCTCTGTGCATGAACTATCAATTTTTATTTCGATTTGAATTTCGTCACCTCCTTGCCCTGGTTACAGTATAAGACATATGAAAAAACGATTCAACAGATTATTAATAGACGGTCGTTTTTGAAACATAGGTGGTAGATTGTAATGAATATTTGCGTTTGGATTTTAAATGTATAGGCAATTTGCTAGCCCAACCATTGAATATGTAGCGACGGGGTCAGGCCTGTACATGCACTTTTTATTGTGATAAAATGGTGAAGAGAGATAAGGGGAGGTCAGCTTTTGGCAAGAAAACCACGTATTCATGATAAAGGCGCACTCTATCATGTTATTGCAAGGGGAAACAATAAAGACTCTGTTTTCAAACAGTATGAAAATAAAAAACAATACTTAAGAGGCTTTTCAAGTACATCGAACAATATGGCGGCAGCTTGTATGCGGATGTAATCATGGATAATCTTTGTCATATGATCATGGGAATTGTAAGACACATGAGGTGCTTGGACATTTTTCAAAAAACAAAAAGAAAGTCTTGGCGCATTACTTGGACTTTGTTTCAAAAGCAGATGATATTATTATGACAAAAGCAGATCGAGAAATAGCACCGGAACATGATGAAATTGAATTTGAGATTAATAAAATGAGTTTAGAGAAAAAGGATAAGCTAGAGGTGATCGTGTCTTTTGAAAACAGAACGGGTGTTAAAGTTGAAAATCTGAAGAAGAAATACCTTAAAGAGGATATGCTTGAACTTAGGAATTGCTTCATAAAGGAAATCATTAAGTATGGCGCAATGACGCAATCTGAGGTCAGTAGGGACTTCGGACTGAGTGATGGATATGTTTCGAGAATATGCAGGGAGAACATTAAAGTTCATAAACAGGCCTGACCCCCCAAGCTGGTCATAGATATCTTGTTGCTTTAAACGATAAGTGACTTAATGAGGATGGAACCTGATAGTGTTGTCTATAAAAGCAATAAACAAAGCCCCAAATTCCGATGCGAAATTTGGGGCTTTGTTCTCTTTATGCTTCTGCTTCAAATTGCAAGGCGTATAGCTTGGCATAGGTGCCATTTTGAGTGAGGAGGGTTTCGTGGGTGCCTTCTTCGATGAGTTCGCCTTTGTGCATGACGAATATGCGGTCGCAATGTTTAATGGTGGATAGCCTGTGGGCAATGATGAGGGTGGTGCGGTTTTCGATGAGTTTAAAAAGAACGTTTTGAATGAGCTCTTCTGTATGGGTGTCGATGCTAGAGGTGGCTTCATCGAGGATCAGGATTTGTGGATTATAAGCCAAGGCTCTCGCAAAGGAAATCAGTTGTTTTTCGCCCTGAGAGAGCTCAGCGCCACCTTCTGACAGGACTGAGAGATAGCCCTGAGGTAATTTCTCTATAACGGACTCTAGCTGAGCGGATTCTATGACCTTCTGAATCAAGGCTTCTTCTAGGGCAGGATTGAGGAGTCGAATGTTCTCTAAGATACTGCTTGAAAAAAGGAACACATCTTGCAGCACAACGCCTATACGAGAGCGATGCGCCTGAAGATCTAGGGTCTTTAGGTCTTCGCCGTTGACGAGGATTTTGCCCTGTTGGGGATCGTAAAAACGGGCGATGAGGTTACTTAGCGTGGTTTTTCCTGAGCCGGTTGAGCCGACGATGGCAACGGTTTCGCCTTCTTTGATGTGAAAGCTCATGTCTTTAATGACCATTTGCTGGGGGTCTTCCAAGTATGAGAACGACACATTCTCAAAAGTGATCGATACTCCGCTTGCAGGTGTTGGCACTTTTTTAGAAAGTAAAAGAGGGTTTTTCTCTTCACTGAGTAAAAAAAGCCGTTCTGCTGAAGCCATGGCAGATTCCATGATGTTGAATTTTTCACTAAAATCGAAAATGGGTCTATAGAACATATCCAAATAGTTGGTAAAGGCAAATAACACACCAAAGGGCAAGGCTTCTTTTAAAACGGCTAGTGAACCATAGTAGAGTAGTATAGCCAGTCCCAAGGTATATAAGAAGGTCATGGTGGGGCGAAAGAGGCCAAAGAGATGGATTTCTTTCAAGTTAAAACGCATATAGGCTTGATTGGAAGCGTCAAAATCCTCGTAAAATTCCTTTTCAACACTAAAATGCTGAATGATGGACATGCCTTGAATATACTCAGATAGCTTTGAATTCACAACGGCAATAGAACGTTTTGTTTCCCGCTGGATCACGCGAATATTGATCCGAAAGGCATAGGAAATCAGCAGAACAAGAGGCATTGTCGCCATAGAAATCAGGGCTAGTTTATAGTTGATGACGAACATCATGATGACAATACCCACAAGCAATATGGCATCTTTGAAAAGATTCAGAAGGACTACTGTGTACATTTCGTTGATGTTGTTCAAATCATTTGTCAGTCGGGTGACAAGGCGACCTACTGGATTAACTTCAAAAAACTTAAGGGGTAAGCCAATAATGTGTCCAAAAAGGTCCATTCGCATGGTATGGATGATTTTTTGGCTGGTGACATTTAAGATGAGCACTTGAACGTAATTCACAACAAATGCCACGAAAAGGAGAACTACAAAACCCATTGTCAACTGCAAAAGTTTGCTCTTACTGATTTTGATCCAGTGCGCATAACTGGTGCTATCGATAGAATCGACGGTTGTAATTCCCGTTTGTCCCTCGATAGAGGTAATAGGCCCATCGCTGTGCCAGACTGTGCTTTCATTGACTGTAATCTCTGAAGGGACCATATAGGCTATATGATCCTTTAATATGATTTTGTAGGTTTGTTGATCCTTTGCTGGGTCTTTAAGGGCATTGTAACTTTCGTTTTGGCGAGTGACCAACTGACCGCTGTTTCCGGGCACTTTGATAAAGTGGGTGCTCTGTGGTGTCAGCAAGTCGTCGATGGCAAGCTTCATAATATAGGGTTTTGCAAGGTCTGTCAGTGTGGCTGTAAACATAAGGACAAAGCACAATATAAAAAGGCCGATATAGGGTTTGCCGTAGCTGAGCAAACGCTTAAAAAGCTTCATGTCAAAGGATTTGGTTATTTCTTTTTCTTCTGAATGCGAATTTGGCATGGTTTCTCCTTGTTGTTAGTCGACTAAACGGCTTTCGAGGCTTTGTTTGAGGTAGAGAGTTTTATAGTATCCATCTGTTTCAAGGAGTGCTTCATGTGTTCCCTTTTGGAGGATGCAACCATTTTTAAGCACAATGATTTCATCGCAGAACTGAAGGGTGGATACCCTGTGAGAGGCGATCACAACGGTTTTTTCTGCCACTTCTTTAAAAAGCTGCTTCAATACCTTTTCTTCTGTTTGGGTATCCACTGACGAAAATGAATCATCGAGTAAAACAATCTGTGGATTCTTCGCCAAGGCGCGGGCTATGGAGAGTCGTTGTTTCTGACCCCCTGATAAATTGATGCCTTTTTCACCTAAAATGGTGTCATAACCGTGTTGGATATCTTCAATATCTTCATGGAGGGCGGCTATTTTAGAATAATGAGTGATTTTTTCAAGTGTCATTTCCTGATTTGAAAGGGCAATGTTCTTGCTGATGCTCCTTGAGAACAGGACGCTCGATTGAGGCACGTAGCCGATGGAACGCCTAAGGAGTGAAAGTGGGATGACCTCGATAGACGTATTGTCGATGAGGAGGCTGCCATTTTTGACAGTGTAGCTCCGCATAATCAGTTCCATCAGGGTTGTTTTGCCGCAACCCGTGTGCCCAATGAGCCCTAATTTTTTGCCTTGCGCCAAGGAAAAACTTACATTGCTGAGCGTTGGACTATCACTTCCTGGATAACAGAAGGTTAGATCTTGAAAGACTATGGCACCGCTGATGGCATCGAGTGAAAGGGTATTTGGACCATCTGTGATATCCGGTTCAATTTCTAGGATTTCGATGATCCGCTTTAGGGATGCCATACCCCGTTCAATAATGTTGATGACCCAGCCTATTGCCATAATAGGCCATGTCAAAAGCCCAAGATATCCGATAAAGCTGACAAATGCGCCAGGCGTAATGCTGCCATCTATGACCAAGCTGCCACCATAATAAAGGGCTAAAGCGCTACTGATGCTGCTGATTACAACAATAAGCGGAAACAGCAGACCAAAAAGTTTGGCCAATTTGACCTGTGCATCAAGATTTTCCTCAGAAGCTTCTTCAAAATACTTCACAAAGGGCTTTTCCTGCACGAAGGATTTGATGATTTTGATGCCACTGTATGTTTCACGCACTCTTTCGGAAAGGTTTGAAAAAGCTTCCTGCACTGTCGTGTACCGCTTTTGGATTATAGAGCCAAAAATAAACAGTGTTAGGGCTAAAAATGGCATTGGAATGATGACCAAAAGGGTAAGCCTCAGATCAATTTCTAGTGTCATAATAATCAAGGTGAAGATCGTCAAGAAAATCGAATCGGTCAGCATGACGATGCCCATACCAAAGGCTTGAGATATGGCACTCAAATCATTCGTTGCGCGGTTCATAAAGTCGCCTGTTTTATACTTAAGATACGTGGTATGAGAAAGCTTCTCAAGATGTTCAAAGAACCTGCTTCTAATCCAGGTTTCAATATGCTTGCTGCTGCCCAGGATCAGGTTGCGCCAAATGTAGCGCAAAATAAGCATAGCAAAAGCTGAAAGAACCATGATAGACGCAAGAGATAAAAGCTGTGATGTTTCAAGAGTGCCTTTATAGAGCGCGTCAGTCAGGATGCCCATAAGCTTTGGCGTTACGAATTGCAACAAGTCCAGTATGATCAAAAGAACAACACCCACTGCATAATGAGGGATCCGTGATTTGAGTATGGGATAAAGGGGTTTAAAAAGTGCCAAAGTGTTCTCCTTCCAGTCAATGTGTTTAAGATCAGGAACGCTACACCGTTCCCCTATCATATTACACTATATATTCCGGCTGTCATAGGCCCAGTGCAGCAGCGCTTGCCTTTGTTTCGGTCTGCAAGATAGAATTTTGGGTGGGCAGTTTTTTTTGATGGCACCTATATGCCTAGCGATTGCTTTCCAGCGTTTGATCTGACGTCGATCTTCCTCTGGCAACCTTCTGCCGTAATAGTATCGGCAGTACCACTGGAACCAGCCTCTTGGATCATCGGGATGTATCCAACCCTTCTTTTCCCACTCTTTCAAGGGCAGTGAAGCGTCTACTTCAAAATAGTTGAGGCTAATGTCCTTTTGAGTGGGTGACAGTTTTGCATCCTGATACAAGGATGCAGGGAATTCTTCACGGCAATCCGTCAGGTACTTGCCCCCAAAAACGCCTAATTTGAGCATTTCGTTTGGCGTCAATTCAGGTTTAAATTCAAGGTCGAAATTTGCCCCTTCTTCTTCCGTTCGTTCATAAGAGCTCATTTGCATTTTATCGTGAAAGAAGATGGTTTTGTTTTTCATGGGGGGAGGCCTCCTGTTGGCTAAAACACGTTTTGATTTCTATGGTGTTTATACTCTATTTCTTCATAGAGGAGATGGTTTTTTTCATGGTTAGAAGTGTGGTGTTTCTGCCACCTCAAAAAGCCAAAAAAATGCTTAGCTTGAATGTCACAAGATAGACGGTTATACTGTCCTTG
>JBBRGL010000135.1:0-7212 GCA_038240675.1 Peptostreptococcales bacterium | reverse complement strand
AGGGACGCCACATCTGGCCGTTAGGATCTTGGTTAAACTATATTCCTGCCTTCGCTCATTCAGACTATCTGGAGACGTTGGGCAGCGCAACCTATATACCTGCCTTCGCTCATTCAGACTATCTGGAGACGTTGGGCAGCGCAACCTATATTCATGTCCTTCGCTAATTTCAGACTATCTGGATACGCTTAGGCGCGAAACCTATTATTTCTGGTTGAAGTTGGTGTATACTAGAGGCATAAAGAAGAACTTTTTGATATCAAAGGAGAATGAAAATGTGGATTTATGTCCTTATCCTCGTTGCAAAAGTGGTAGAAGTAAGCCTCCAAACCGTACGGGTGGTCTTGATCACCAAGGGAGAAAAAACAATAGGGTCAATTATTGGCTTTTTTGAAGTGATTATCTGGACTGTCATAGCAAGTACAGTTATTTCAGGACTTCAAGATGACCCTTTGAAAGCAGTTTTCTATGCACTCGGATTTGCACTCGGTAATTATTTTGGGAGTATGCTGGAGGAGCGCATTGGCCTCGGCATTTCGGAGGTGCAGATTATCGTGAAAGAAGAACACGGAGAAGAGCTAGCAACTTTTATTCGAGATTTGGGGTATGCTGTGACAACCATAGAGGCCAACGGCCTCAATCAAAAAAGGCATGTTCTCTATGCCATGCTTCCCCGTAAACAGGTAAAACTTTTGACAAAACAGGTACAAAACTATCAGGACAATGCTGTAATCACCGTCCATGAAATCAAACCTATTTACGGCGGACACGGGCTCAAAAAATAGAAGCGTGTTTCAGCGGTCTCACCACTCGGCAGATCTGTTTTCCAACAAAGCCAGACTCAATTTAATGGACAAGACATGATCAAGGGCTTTTAACCAATCGATGTAATCCTCCCGATCAAGGGTTGGGTTTGATGTGTCAAATAGGATCATTTCCAGATTGGATTTGACTTGTAAAAGAGAGGCGAGCGCCGATTTTTTAGGTTTTTCTAAATAGATATAATGACTGAGTATAAATAGTGTCTTAATCAATTTTTCTTCATTAATAGCTTTGTGTGTATTGACTTTTGAAGTGTGTAAGTCTACGGGGACATGGGTATTGAGCAGAATACTGTCGATGATGCTTTTGGCTTGACCCACGGCGCAAAGGCCATTTTCACAGGGGCCGCATAGCTTTTCAGACAAGCACAGTTCGCTTAAAGACTGTTTTAAAAGCTCAGTTGTCTTGTGCAAATTCTCAGCTGCTCGGGCAAAAGCTGTTTGTCGGTTTGACTTGAGGACGGACAAGAATTTTTGAAAGGCTACGCCGTAGAACACAATGGAAAGACCTAGGCCCAAAAAGACCATTGTTTTGACAAAACCCTGAGGGTAGGTCATGGAAAGTAGTTTTTGATAGCCAAAGAAGGCAAAAATCAGCGTGCTAAAAAGTTTAATCACTGTATCGGGTATTTTTTTGCCAAACTTCATGCCGATGTAGATGCCAAGCAGGGATGTGACCATCATAGCAGAGACAGAACCTGCTAAAGTGATCCAAGGACTAGCGGATTCAATGGCTAAAGTGGTAGCTGTAAGCTGTGTCTTGTCCCCCAGCTCACCGATGAAAAAAGCCAACATAACAGCTAAAACAACGCCTTTCACCTTTGATTTTGGGTTGTCCAGATCTCCCTCTTGTTCCAGCTTGAGCGTCATGACGCCAAAGAGCAAAAACATAAAGCCCGCTATGATCTGAATAGCGTTTATAGGGATGAAATCAGTGAGTTTTGCGCCGACGAAAACCGCTATGCCATGGTTTAATAGAACGCCCAGAAAAATCCCGATTAACACCTTATCCAAACGGTATTTAGTCGCAAAAGTCATGGCTAAAATCTGGGTTTTGTCTCCCATTTCAGCCAGAAAAATAAAAGTAAATGCCTTTATAAACTCATCCATTTAAAACCTCCAAAAAAATAATCGTTTATGGTTATGCAATAACACGGTACAATTAGAAAATGAGTTACCCTAACAACTAGAAAGAACAAAACACATTTAACAAACAACTCTATTCTATCTATACCCTAAAGGAGCTGAAAACAACTTGAAAAAATGGCTTGTACTTTTATTTATCCCCTTTTTATTGACAGGGTGCCAAGCGGCAAAGGAGAGAGATACGCTTAAATTAACTTTAGCACAAAAGGAGCAGATGCTACTGCAATATCAAAATGCTAACAGCGAGAAGGATCAACGCGTTGCAACGCTAGAAAAGGAACTCAGCGATTTGAGTGACCAGTTGCCAAAGACCTGGAACGAAGAAGCTGTTTTAAAAGCGGATTCCTTAAAATCGCTACTGGACATCTACAGCCTTAGCCTCTTAGGGGTTAAATCACCGACTTACTATGGGAAACTTTTGGAAGTTTTTAAAGTGAATCCAGCCAATTTTATACTTGAACTCAAGAATAGAGAAGGAGAAGTGGTACAAGACCTTGTACATCAAATGATTCTCAACGCGGAGATGGTTTTGTCTGAGCAAGAGGCACTTAGCCTCTACGGCAAGGTATTTCAATATGAGCCCTTATCCATCAAAGAAGAATTTATACAAAATCTTTTAGAAGCTGGGCTATTGGCCTTATTGTCCAACAAAGGAATCACTCAAGAAGATATCACTGTTTCAAAAGAAAAAGTGAATTACAACGGAAGCTATTATATTCATAAGCTCAACTTGGACATGACCCTTATAGAACTCACTGATGTCCTCGGAAAAGAAGCCCTTAGAAAAGAAGATAATCTGACTCAAACAGTTATGCTGACCTATGTTGTCACTACAGATTCAGAATATGACACAGATGTATCCTTAGATGGAGCGGATGTCATTGGTCTTCAAAAGGGAAGTTTAACGTGCCAAATATTTGCATGGTTTAGATCGGGTGTTCTTGATGAAATTCAAATTTACTACATGGATGGTGAAGCGTTAAAAAACCACACCCTAACAAGACAATAATAAGGAGGATTTAAGATGATTGGACACATAAAACAGTGTGAAGCGCTGAAAGTGGAACATCCAAGCGCAAAAGACGCCGTCATGAAGGTACTTATTGGTGAAGAGCAAGGCTGGACTGATCACGTCATGCGCGTCATAGAGTTAGAAAAGGGTGGCTTTTCTCCAAAACACACCCATCTTTGGCCCCATATCAATTACGTCCTTGAAGGAGAAGGAAATCTTTTTCTCGAAGGAAAAGAAAACCCCATCGAGTCAGGATCATATATTTACGTGCCTTCAAATGAGCTTCATCAATTCTCGAACCGTGGCGAATCCACTCTCAAATTTATCTGCATAGTCCCCAAAGAGGGCCATAAATAGAGAAGGGGGCTGCCCTGCCTAATCGCTTCGCTGGCCGAATGTCCCGTTTGGGACGCCGAATCGCTACGCTGGCCGAATGCTCCTTTGGAGCGCGGAAGCGTTTAAGCATTAAGATAAAACATTTTAAAAACAAACAAAACAAAAGAGAGCTGTATCAAAAGTTTATATTTTTGATACAGCTCTCTTTTGTTGGGAATACAAAAAAACCGATCAAACATAATAATGATTAGGGTGTCAAAAGCCCGTAGTTGATCTTATTCATACTACATATTGTCCCGGAATGTTTAACTGGAACTATATGCAGTATGAATATCTGAGAAACTTGCTTTTGACACCCTAATCCTTGAATAGAGTACACTCATCATTAGAGTACTGTGATTGGAACTGGATGAGACCCTAAAACAATCACCCGAATACTACTGTCCCACGCGAAGCGCCAAACAACCCTTTCGATTCACTCTGCTATTCTAAAGATACAGTGTTTCACGATATTTTCCATTTCACATCACACAAACATAATAATGAAAAAAAAATATTTTCAAAACAATGAGCATCTGATATAATGTTGGTTGGACTGTTCAAAATAACAAACTAAGAAAAATGAGGCTTGATGTCGTGGATGAATTTATTAAATATCTAAATCTTGAGCCCATGAGTGGAGAAGACCTCAAAAGACTATCTCCTTTGAAGCTTGCTTACTTAGGTGATGCAATATTTGGATCCTATATACGCACTTATTTAATGATAACCATGGCTACGAAGGTCAACGATCTTCATAGAAGAACAACTGACTTCGTCAAAGCATCCGCACAAGCCCAGATTTTTCAGCATGTTGAGCCGCTTTTGACAGAGGCAGAGCGAAGTATTATGATGAGAGGTCGCAATCAAAAGACAAAGACAGTCGCCAAAAACGCCGCCATAGGCGATTATCGGCAAGCGACAGGTTTTGAAGCGCTGATTGGCTACCTAGCCCTGAATCATCAGCAAGATCGGTTGCATGAAATCATCAAAATTGCCATAAGGCTTATTGAAAGCAATCCTTCTAAGGCAACTCAAAAGCAAGAAAAAGGGAAGGTTCTATGAAAAACGAAAGAAAAAAATGGACTGTCACAGAACGGACAATGCTCACTGCGACCCTTATACTCTGTGCAGTACTGGCGATTAAATCCCTTTATTTTGATACTGTAAAGACCAATATACCAGAAGAACAGACTTTTTTAAACACAATACAAACGGAAATGAACACAGAGGAAAAAGATTTTTGGCATAAAACGTCACTTGTGATGGACCGCATTGTCGCCATCAAAAAATTGCCAGAATCAGAAATCAAAGCATTGAAGGATCAGGGAGTCACGACGCAAACTGTGTATAAGGCAAAAACGAGGAGTTATTTTCTTTTCATTATTCCCTTCAACGAACAGTATAGGATCTTAAATGATCAAGAAAGGAAGTCACCATGAAACCAACACAAAAGCCATCAGGAAAACCGAGTTCTGCACCAAGGGGCAAAGGCGAACGCGAAAAGCCAGTCAAAACAGGTGTGAGAAGTTCTTTTAAACCCGCTGGAAAACCAAAGACAGCCAGAACTTTTACCTCTAAGGCTAAACCAAGTGAAAGACCACAAAGTGCATCTTTTGAAGAACAACGAGCAGACAATTCGGATTATATTTATGGCCGAAACTCTGTTATGGAAGCCCTTGAAGCGGGACATGAAATCAACAAACTTTTAATTTTGGACGGTCAAGTCGAAGGGTCCATTCGAAAAATTATACAGTTGGCGAAAGATAAAGGCATCGTTGTCCAACAAGTTGAGCGACAAAAACTTAATCTCTTAACCGATGGTGGCAATCACCAAGGCGTTTTGGCTTATATTTCACCGTATGATTATGCCGATCTTCAAGATATTATCGATAAAGCAGTTGGCAAAGAGCAAAGTGTCATTATTTTGTTAGATGAAGTCAGCGACCCACACAATTTAGGATCGATCATCAGAAGTTCTGAAGCATTTGGCGTAACAGGCGTGGTCATTCCCAAAAGAAGAAGTGCTGCACTGAGCGCAACAGTTGCAAAGACAGCTGTTGGTGCCTTAGAATACGTTCCAGTTGCAAGAGTCAACAATTTGAATCAAGCCATAGAAGAATTGAAAGAACAAGGCTACTGGATAGTCGGTGCAGATATGACGGGAGAACCCCTAGGAACAGCGGACCTTAAAGGCAAAATTGCAGTTGTAATGGGCAGTGAAGGCTTTGGTATTGCAAGACTAACCAAAGAAAAGTGCGACAAACTTGTCAAAATCCCTATGGTGGGAAAAACATCGTCACTGAACGTTTCCGTAGCGGCCTCGGTGATTTTGTACGAGGTATCCAAGCAACACTATGGCCTTTAAGGTCTATCTCTACAAGCATCTCATTCTCGATGGATACAATGTTTTGAATGCCTTAGAGCCTTTTAGTAAACAGCTCAAAATATCCTTAGAAGATGCAAGACAATCCTTAAACGATGCACTGAGAGAGTATACAGCCCTGACGGGTGAACATGTAGTCGTGGTTTATGATGCCTATAAAGGCAAATCAAAAATCACAAAAATTGAAAAATTCGGTCAGTTCGAAGTTGTTTTTACAAAGGAAAACGAAACAGCTGACAGTTATATCGAGGTGCTGGCTGAAAGTCTGAGTGACAACAAACGCAACATGGTCAGGGTTGTCACATCGGACTGGGCAGAACAACAAATCGTTTTGGGAATCGGCGCATCGCGTATGGTGCCAAAAGAATTCTATCAAGAATACTTAAAATTAAAGACAAATCTCAAAAAAGAATACGAACATAAACCAGCCTTTGCAACCTTGGAGGGTCGAATTGAAACCCATATCCTCGATGAACTCGAAAAATGGAGAAAACGCTAGACGTGTGCTATAATAGGGTCAGGTCAATTTTTGAACAAGCCAATGCTGGAGGATTCCATGCAAACACTTCAACTGTATGACAACTCAAAATATGACCTACTTATTGAAGAACGTATTGTGGAATTAGCGCGTGACGGCGAAGTCAAGGCTCAGGAGTACATCATCCTCAAGTACAAAAATTTTGTACGGTCTAAAGCGCGTTCGTATTTCATCATAGGTGCCGATAAAGAGGATATTATTCAGGAAGGAATGATTGGATTGTTCAAAGCAATTCGGGATTTCAAATCTGAAAAGGAAGTTTGTTTTCGTGCGTTTGCAGAACTGTGCATCACTCGGCAGATGATCACGGCGATAAAAACAGCAACAAGACAAAAACATATGCCTCTAAATTCTTATATTTCTCTCAATAAGCCTATTGGTGAAGAGGACAATGACAGAACACTAATGGACGTTTTGACAAGTTTGGTCCCCACGAATCCAGAGGAAATCTTCATTTCAAAAGAAGAATGCAAACGGCTTAAAGGCGTTATGGATGAAGAACTGAGTGAGTTTGAACTCACAGTCATACAGTATTATTTGGACGGACGTACCTATCAAGAAATTGCGAAAGATTTAGATAGGCATGTGAAGTCCATTGATAACGCACTGCAAAGAGTCAAAAGAAAATTAGAAAAATTTCTTGAAGTTCAGCCCAGTGCATAATATACTATAACTTAAGTGTGCCCACGTAGCTCAGGCGGCTAGAGTGTCACCTTGGTAAGGTGGAGGTCGGCGGTTCGAGTCCGCTCGTGGGCTCCAAAAAGAAACACAAGCCACTATTTTAGATCTAAAGGGAGGAATTGAGAAATGGGAAAGCAAAAGTTTGACAGAAACAAGCCACACGTAAACATTGGCACAATTGGTCACGTCGACCACGGTAAAACAACTCTTACAGCAGCGATTACAAAGACATTATTCGATACTTATAAATTGG
>JBBRGL010000134.1:0-7225 GCA_038240675.1 Peptostreptococcales bacterium | reverse complement strand
GGAACCAACCTGACAAATCTTGTCACTAATACTTTCAAGCCTAACACAGGGCTGGTAAAAGGGCTTATACTCCTTGCTTCTTACCCTCAAGAAAAATATTCACTGAGAGGAGACACTCTGAAAGTGCTTTCTATCGTCGGGACAAACGATGGCTTTGTCTCAAAGGACAAAATAGAAGCAAGCAAACCAAATTTGCCTGAATCAACACAATTTGTGATGATTGAAGGCGGGAACCATTCTCAAATGGGCTGGTATGGATTTCAAAAGGGTGACCTTGAAGCGCGTATCACAAGAGAAGACCAGCAAAAGCGAGTGGTCGAGGCGATCTTGACACTTTTAAAATAAGACCCCAATACAATCGTCCCACGCGAAGCGCCGAACTGCCCCTCAGGGGTTCATGTCTATAGCGTGAATAACAACTCGCATAACATGCTGGATTTATGTATAATGGAGGGTAGGTTATTGCGCTTCATCAACTTATGTTGCTGATGCACTCGGGGTTATGGCATTTAAGAGCACCTCAATCAAAGGAGAACACATGCAAAAAACAACACTAAATGACGATAGACAAAGGGTGGACAAAAATGAAGACAATAAGTGATTATCACCGTATCGTCATTGATGCATTACCCCTCATGGATGTGCGGGCACCTATTGAGTACGAAAAAGGAAAGTTTGAGAGTGCAATCAATCAGCCTATAATGACGGATGAAGAAAGACATTTAGTCGGCGTCTGTTTCAAGAATAAAGGCAATGAATCGGCAACCGAGCTAGGTCATAAGCTGGTCTCAGGAGATGTCAAAAACCAACGCATAAACGGCTGGGCAAAATGGGCCAAAGCAAACCCAACGGGGCTTATATACTGCTATAGAGGGGGACAGCGCTCTCAAATTGCTCAGCAGTGGATCAGTGAAGCCCTCGGTTACGAAATCCCCCGCATCGAAGGTGGATTCAAAGCCTTTAGGAACTATTTATTGAAATATCTTGAGCCTGAGCATCAGACATATACCCCTATAATTCTGGGTGGATACACAGGTGCAGGAAAAACCACAGTGCTAAAACAACTGCCTAACGCCATAGATCTTGAGGCTATGGCCAATCATAGAGGTTCGGCATTCGGAGGGTTCATGACACCTCAACCGTGTCAAATCGATTTCGAACATGCACTGGCATATGGCCTTATTAGACACATGCATGAGGGTCACGCCCATATGATTCTCGAAAACGAAGGCTCACGCATCGGAAGAAGCGTCATTTCAAAACCTTTAGCGGAATTCTTAAACTCAGGCAATATGGTCATTGTAGAAAAGTCCCTAGAAGAGCGCGCCAAGGCCATCACCCTCGAGTACGTGAACGAGGCCCAAGAAAAGCATCAAGCTATTTATGGCGTTGAACTTGGATTTGAACTATGGAAAAAAACCATTGAGACGGCCTTGGATCGAATCGTCAAAAGACTGGGTCTTGAACGCTACCAAAACATCTTGGCCATTTTTGAGGACGCCTGCAGTGAGCAGTTGAGAACAGGCGGCTTCACAGCCCACGAAGCATGGGTTGAGCTTCTCCTCAGTCAATATTATGACCCTATGTACGCTTATCAGCTTGACCGTGATCAAGAGCGGATCGTCTTTTCTGGAAATCACCTAGAAGTGCTGGATTATTTTAATCAATTGAACTTCGAAACCAGAATGTAGACGATTGGGTGACAATATGGTGTATTAAAAGCAACCAAAACTGAAGAAACGAGGTGTTGCTATGCATTTTTATACTGTACGAGACTTGCGAACTCAACCACGTCAAATATGGGAAAAATTATCAGAATTCCACGAAATTATTATCACCAATAACGGAAAACCAAGTGCTCTGATGATTGAGGTTGATGATGAAAATATGGAAGATGTTCTCTTAAGTGTTCGACAATCAATGGCCATGCGGGTGACGAATAAGCTAAGATTGTCTTCAATGCAAAGTGGCAATGTGAAAATATCAGAAGATGAGATTGACGCTGAAATCGCTGAAGTTCGCAAGAGCATAGAAAATGATAAGAGCTGTACTTGATACCAATATCCTCATCTCGGCTTTTCTTTCTCCCAAAGGTGCTCCAGCAAAAGTATTTGATCATGTTTTGAATGGAAATGTAACGATGTGCTATGACAGTAATATTATTGCTGAATACAAAGAGGTTCTTGAAAGACCTAAGTTTAAATTCAATCACAAGGCTATAGATCAAGTGATTGAATTTATTTTAGAGTCTGGATTTTCAGTTGTACCAAATCCGTTATCCATTGATTTTATTGATGAAGATGACAAGATATTCTATGAAGTAGCTGTTCACGTCAGTGGATACCTTGTTACTAGAAACGCGAAGCATTTTCCTAAAGAACCAATAGTGGTCACAGCTACAGAGTTCTTAGAAATTGTTGAGCGAGAATTGAAAGGCTAAATCAATAGAAAAGCCGCATCAAAAGCGAAAAATTTTGATGCGGCTTTTCTATTGATTGACTTTGTAGGTTTTTACAATATCCCTTTATCCAGCCCTATTATTCATATTGGCAAAGTCAATTGTCTTAAAAACGTCTGATGGGACATGAGGAAATGGTTTCAAAGGCGTAGCAGAATTTTCTTTGTAGGCGGCGATGGTTTTGAAACTTGGACCCATAAAGTGATCTTGCTTGCTTCTAAAATACGCCAATTGATTGGCGACACCCAGTTCAGTCACCACGGATTTTGACAGTGTGTATCGAGCCATTTCAGGAAGTGTACCAGTGCAACGCCATCTTTCTTTTGGCTGTTGCGGATATTATGAATTATAGTGTGACGTTATTGTAATGATAATAAGAATCTATCGACTTTTGCCTGATAGAACATCTCCGAGCGCAGTAATAAGCTCTGGATTTGGGAGGGTTTTGAGGTCGTCGAAGATGAGCATGACAAAGTGGTCTGCCGTGGTTTCTTCTGGATGATAGGTGTAGTCAGTATTTGTGCCAATTTGCTCGGTGAAGTTTTCAAGGGTGTCCTTGGTGACCAATAAGGGTTTCCCATTTTCAGTGAGAGCCTGAGGAATGCCGTCCTTTATTTCAACAGCGAGCATGTCATCCATGAGATAGTCAAAGAAAGTGCCACCTTTGACGGCATCGTAGGGTGTTTCTGAATAGGTGAGGGGCATAAAGTTCATATTTTTGCCATTATAAGTACAGGTGATGAAGTAGTTGTTTTCAGGGGCGTCTGGATTTGCAACGGTGAGGTCTTTTAGCTGAGGGGGAATAATTAATGCCTTTGTCTGCTGGTAGCCGATGATGCCATACATTTTAGGCCTCAATGCACTGTTGTAGCGCGAGATAACATGAAAAATTTCATGGGCCACAAGTCTGTCCAATTGATCAGGGCTAATGGCATTCATAAAGACTTTTGGAATGCAGATCGCGTTTGCTCGGGTATATGCGGCGCCTGCTTCAACAGTGGATTCAGAGAAGACGTAGAGCGTTTCAGGGAGGGTAAGGGAATAGTCCTTGAGGCCTTTCTTGACTTTTGAAAAGGATGCGTTGAGTTTTTTGATATCGGCAGGCGTATAGGGTTCGATGGCGTTTGAATAGAGTGTTTTAAATTCAGCGGTGCTGAGGGGGACTTCACTTTTGAATTTTGCTGCGTAGTCGAAATGACTGAGCTTTTGAATGTAATCGTCGTTCTGAGAAAGGATAGTGCTGACATCTCCATCATAAAGGATTTTAAAAAGAGTGTTGTCCTGACAACCGCTCATGAACAAGACGCCTATAAGAATGAGTAAAAGGTAAATGTGTTTTTTCATCGATTTTGTCCTTTCGGTTGTTACTCATGTTCAACTGCTCTCTTTTGACATCCTAACCCTGTATGATGTTATTATGCCCTAATATAAGACGTGATCAAAGACAATATCAAAATATTTTTTAATTCAATCAAAATTGATTAGGGTGTCAAAAGTAAGTTTCTCGAATATCCACTCCACATATAGTTCCAGTTGAACCATCCGGAACTATATGTGGTATGAATATGATCAACTAAGGGCTTTTGACACCCTATTCAATTTTAAGGTATAGTAAGAGTATAATAATAAGGGAGGATACGCTTATGAGTGCGAAATTTTGCGGAAAATGTGGGAGCCCACTAGAGGAAGGAAGTACTTTTTGTGCAAATTGTGGATGGAAGATCGTTGCACCCAATGAACAAAGCCCAGTAGCTAAACTGGTGCAGCCTCAGTTTCAGCAACAGGTAGAGCCACACTATCAACAACCACAACAACCAAGTTATGTACCTCCTCAACCCCTTAAAAAGAAATCGGGATGCGGTGGATGCCTTTTAATGATCATTTTGATCGTTGTTTTAGCCGCAGGCGCATTTTTATTTGGGGGAAAATTCATCGCGGCTCAACTGGACAAAATGGGCATAGATACATCTTCCCTTAAGCTTCCTAAGATCCATATTCCAGGGGTTGAGCTTCCCAACTTATTCGGAAGTGACTTTAAAGCCAAAGATATAAGTGGCCCCTATTTGAATGAATTTGAGACTCTCACTGCTACAGTCAATGGGGCTACCGATACAATCTATGCAAGCATGATAGGTGAAAAAATTAATGTGGACAGTAGCCTTGCCATGACTGACGACAAAAGCGGGTTCATGACTTTTAGTGAAGATAACTACTTAATAGATACAGCAGCACCTATGGCGTTGATCCTGAAAGGAGACCAGGTTGACATTGTCTATGAAGATAGGATCACAAACACAAAAATGCATTACAAGGGAACACTGTCGAAAGAAAACGAACGACATCAAATCATAGGGACTTATGAATCGATTTATACGCACCCAACATCAGGAACCAAAGTCGTCATTACAGGAAACTGGAAAGCTTTTTCGACTAAAGGTGTTATCTCAAAAAATTTAGATCTCTCCAAAGCAAAAAAAGAGGTCACAATAGATCAACTTCAAGGAACGTGGATTGGGGATATGGTCTACACGAAAATTGAAAATCTCGATGAAATACCCGATATTTCCGAGTCTGATAAAGCAATAGCCAGGGACGTGATTGGTAAAAGCAGTGGTCTTTATATGAAATTTGAGGGCAATCAGCTGACAATGACGATAAAGGACCCTATAGGGGGAGAATCTGACATTGAAGATTTTCCGGCTATAACCCTCGAAGATGGGGTTTTTACAACGGCATTTTTTGAGATGGATGATGAAGGAGCAGGCCAGATGAATGTTTCGGCTGTCGTTTATGAAGAAGGCGGCCAGCTCAAAATAAAAGGCGAACTCAAAATGGAAATTATGTTTGCTCAAGGAAAAAAAGTGACGATGATCGTTGATTTAGCCTCGGTGAAGGATGCGCAGTAGAGAGGAATGTAAAAATACGAGGTGGCTATGTCGATAGATCAAGCATTAGGAAATTCAAAAAAAGATCCAGAAGGCTATGAAAATTGGAAGCGAAAAGTAATCTTATTTTTGTCCAGCCAGTTTATATCACTGTTTGGCTCATCTCTTGTACAGTTCGCCATTATTTGGCACATCACCTTAACAACGAAATCTGGCACAGCAATGACCATAGCGACGCTGTTTTCCTTCGTTCCACAGATTGTCATCACTTTGTTTGCAGGCGTATGGGCAGATCGGTACAACCGCAAAATGATGATCGTCCTGTCGGATACCATGGTGGCCATTAGCACCTTGATTTTGGCGCTGTTTTTCATCTCGGGATTCAGATCCCTTTGGCTGATTTATGTGGTGTCGGCAATACGCTCACTCGGAACAGGAATTCAGTCCCCAGCGGTCAGCGCCATGATTCCTCAAATTGTGCCTAAAGAACAATTGGCGAGAATCAACGGCATTTTTGGCAGTGCTTTTGCAGTGATTAGTTTGATTTCCCCAGCCGTCAGTGGCATGATTTTGTCCGTAATGTCTATCGAGGCGACCTTCTTTATTGATGTGTTTACAGCCATTATAGGCATTTCTTTAATGCTGACCTTGAAAGTCAAGGTCCACGAAAGGGCTTTGCAGAGTCTGGAAAGCTCTCACTGGCATGATTTCAAAGCGGGACTCCACTATGTTGCGCACCATAAAATCGTCATGAGCCTGTTGATCTTTTTTGGATTTTTTATGTTTTCAGTGGCACCGGCTGCTATGCTAAGCCCTTTGCTCGTTGCAAGGTCCTATGGCAGCGAGGTGTGGCGTCTGACGGTCAATGAAATGGCCTTTAGTGCAGGTACTGTTTTTGGAGGACTCTTTGTGGCTTTGTGGGCGGGTTTCAATCGCCGATATGTGACTATTGGTCTCTGTTCAATAGGCTTTGGACTGTTTACCATTGGCGTCGGTGTGATCAATTCCTTTGCTGCACTTTTAGCTTTTATGTTCATGATGGGTATTTTGCTACCCTATTTCAATTCAAATACAATGGTCATCCTCCAAGAACGGGTCGAAGAGGCTTTTCAAGGCCGTGTCTTTTCCTTTGTCAACATCGTCACATCCTCAGCCATGCCACTTGGCATGGTCATATTTGGACCACTTTCAGATATGATTTCCCTTCAGTGGATTATGGTCATTACAGGCACTTTCATGGTGGTTCAAGGCGTAGCAGTTTTTTACTCCAAAGGCCTCAAACTGAGCCACGAACCTCTATAACTCAGTTAATTCAAAAGACTTATCGCAAAGGACGCCAAGGTAGGGCAAGAAGAACCCCAATTCAAAAGCCTCACCGCCAAGAACGCAAAGGACGCCAAGGGGTTAAAATTCAAACACTTGGTTTTTTGATTTCTTTGTAGTATTCGTGGGCGATCTAGTACAACAGCATCCGAATTGGTATTTTATAGTAGGGGAGGGTCTCAGTGCCCTCCTCGACCCCGATTCGCATTTGTACAGCCGTGTATAAGGTTTGATTCGCTTGAATTCCCAAAAAGGAGGGCGCAGAGACCCTCCCCTACGTAAGACATAAGACGAATTTTATATTTGAATTGGTATTTTATAGTAGGGGAGGGTCTCAGTGCCCTCCTCGACCCCAATTCGCATTTCTACGGCCGTGTATAGGGTTTGATTCGCTTGAATTCCTAAAAAGGAGGGCGCAGAGACCCTCCCCTACGTAAGACATAAGACGAATTTTTTATTTGAATTGGAAATTTTGGTAGAGGGTTGGCCTGTTTAAAATCCATTCAAAAGACATAACGCAAAGGACGCCAAGGTAGGGCAAGAAGCGTAAGGGCGCAAA
>JBBRGL010000133.1:0-7343 GCA_038240675.1 Peptostreptococcales bacterium | reverse complement strand
GATACGCTCATTCCCGCATTAATCAGTAGCGTCAATTGATTGACAAAGCTCGGTAAGCACCTGACAAGTTCAGCTTCTCTTTTTTTCAAGGCATTTACTGCGTCAAGATCATTGCTCATGACGAGGACGCCTCCTATGGCAACACACAGGATATTCAGCTCAATAGAATTCAGTAGACCCAAAGCATGGAGACTCAAAAACACGCATGCTGCTATCCACGCAGTGCTGATCTTGAGTGCCAAATTGATTTTGTATATGCCGAAGGCCTCTTGTTTTGAAAACAATTTTATATATGTCTGTATCATGGATTGATCAAACTCAAAAGTGTAGCCATAGGCACAGAGCTCAAGGAGTACAAGACCTGGATATGCTAGCACCGCACCTTTAAACGCCGCAAACCCTTGCACCTCATCTTTATTGACTTGCTTCATAAAGCCATAAACATACACCACACACCAAATCAGACCTATACCTGCAGCGGCAATTCCTAAAAACGTCTTCATACCTCTATCCTCACAATGCGTTCACCCACAAAATACGCTGTGCCAAAGAGTATGAGAGCCAGTGTCATTGCAATACGTCCAAGTAAAACCGTGTATACGGGCTCCATCAATTCTGGTGAGCTTTTGGTAATAAAGGCTATGAAGAAAATAGGCATAACCGTCATAATTCTAAGTTCAAAGCGTTTGGCCGTCATGATGGTAGTCATATCCTTTTGGATCTGGATTTTATCGCCGATCACTTGGCTAGTCTTCCGAATCAACTCGTTGATATTGGCGCCTTTGCTTTTGCCCACCCGCAAGATATTTGAAAAGTGCCTGATATCTTCAACGTTGGCACGGTCCGAAAAATCTTTAAAAACGGATTCAACGGTGCTGTTCATACTAAGTCTCATGTACATGACTTCAAGTTCTTTGACCATAAAGGCGTTTTCGCCCAAATAGATTTTTCCTAATTCCCGAGCACTTTCATCAATGGCATTCATCAGTGACTTGCCTACAGAAAGCGAGGTGGACACTATATAAATAGCGTCTTTAAACTGCTGTAAAAGCACCTCTTTGCGTTTGATCATCAGCTCACGCCTCTGAATCACTATAAACCACATCATGATCATTCCGATGATTAAAACCGCATAGATGGACCTGTAAAACACGTAGCCGATGAAGGCTCCAAATAACCCATACACCGAAAGGGAGTAGAGCATCTGATGCCCTCTGAAGAAATAGACATCATACTGAACAAGTCCATCGCTGTCACAAGCGTTTTTTTGTAGGTGAAGTAGAGTTGCGATTATAAAACCAACGTTTAATAACCCAATCAACACGAGTACTGCAAGTATCAAAGTCTCACCTCCAACCCAGCATGACGTAACTTTTCAGTGGCAACAAAAGCATTTGACGTTCTTTCCAGTTGTCCAACAACACAGTCGATGGAACTCCTAAGTGGGTCCTCTTCGAAAACAAACAGTGGACTCAAGCGGAGTTCTCCATCTCTTAGCCCTATCATTTCACTGATTTGAATGACTTTACGGGATTTATCTCTCAATCGTCCTAAATGAATATAAATATCTATGGCCGACGCAACCTGCGACCTTATGGCCTCTAGAGGTATAGTGACACCCGACAAAACCATGGTCTCAAGTCTTGCAAGCATATCCTGCGGCGAGTTTGCATGTCCTGTTGAAATCGAACCATCATGGCCTGTATTCATGGCTTGAAGCATATCGATGGCTTCACCGCCCCGTACTTCTCCGACGATAATCCGATCGGGTCGCATTCTGAGAGAGGCCTTAATCAATTGCCGCATTGTGAGTTCACCGACGCCTTCGATATTTGCATCCCGCGTTTCAAGTCTGATTAAGTTCCCAACAGTATCTATCTGGAGCTCTGCAGAATCCTCAATGGAAATGACCCTTTCGTCCTTGGGTATACACTGTGCAAGTGCATTTAAGAAACTCGTTTTACCAGACCCTGTTCCCCCAGAAATAAAAATGTTGTACCGTGCTTTTACCAAGTCTTGAAGCAGATTGGCTACCGCTTCAGTCAAAGCGCCAAATCCTATGAGGCGTTCAAGTGTCATTGGATCTTTCGTAAACTTGCGTATGGTGAGTATAGGGCCATTGAGTGCCACTGGGAAAAGGACAACATGGACTCTGGAACCGTCCGAAAGCCTTGCATCTACCATAGGACTCAGCTCTGTCACTTGTCGATTAACCTTGGATACAATCGTTTGAATGATTTGCTCTAATTTTTCTCTCGATTCAAACTTTATCGCTGTTTTATGAACCCTGCCTTTGATTTCAACGAACACTTCATCTGGTCCATTGACCATGATCTCGCTTATGTTTTCATCATCAAGAAGAGGTTGTAGCACATCCAAACGCCTAAAACTATTAAAAACCATCTGACTCAGCAAAATACGCTCCGGCAAATCGATAATCTCTTGGCTCGAAATATCCAGAATGCACTGATCAATAAAGGCAATAAGTGCCTCATCGTCATGCGATGAAAAATGTAGTTCTTGAAGTTTAATGCTGCGTTTAATCTGTTCAGACCATTTTGAAAGCCCATCTTGAGACATTAACGTCCTCTTTCTATAAGTTCAGAAATTGCTTTGTAATAAGGCAGTTCGAGGAGCGTATAGACAGGCGATCTGTAGCTTGCCTCAATGCATGGCTCAAATGGCAAACACTTGTCATTATTCCCCGCGTACTTTTGTTGCTGTGTAGAATCCGTCAAGTTTTTGAGGGTTTGTACCTTGAAGAGAGGCTCGTTTTTTATTTTGTCCAAATCTCGGATGAGTTTATCACGCCGAATAGCGGAGTGAGCTTTGCTTCCTTCAACGACAAATACCTCTTGAACCTGTTCAATCAACTCTGTATTCATTCCATTAAGGCCGCCAGCTGTATCAATGACTATGCGCTTAAAGCCGCATTCAGCCGCAATAGACTTAAACAATGCCGTTATATCCCCCTGGCAAAGAGACTGCATGTCCCTATAGCTATTGAATGGGGCTATGGCTGTAAAACCCAGATGATCATCCTTCTCAAATTGATTTCGAAAACCCTTGGAAATGCCCTGCTCCTGCCTTTTGATCATGTAGAACAAATCCGTCATGGTCTTTGACTCTTTGAGATTAAGCCTCTCACTCAAATCTGAATGGGGTTCAAAAGTCAGCAAAACAGTGTCATAATCCATGGAATACACTTTTGCAAGGGCTATGGCAAAGTTCGTTTTACCAGAACCCCCTTCTGCAGAAAGGATCAGTGAAATTTTGAGAGTTGATAAATCAGCATCGCCTTTCGATTTGATTCCGATAGCACGATCAAGAGCTTCTACAAAAGCTTCCACATTTTGATATTTGAACACCTCAGATTCGGCATCTCGGTTTAATTGCTCTGCCAGTAGAATATGCCGTACGTCCCCACCGATGTACTCTTTGAGTTGTTTGAGTTTGAGGTCATACACTAAAATGTCAAAATGTTGAGCATTTCCCACCTGTTTTTTGAGTGCCTCAAGGGTTGAACACGCTGTAAAAATATAGGCCGCTGAATTCATGCGGGAAAGCTCAAGTGCTAGCTTTGCAATATAGTCCCTGTCTTCGTCATAAACCAAAACATTAAACATATAGATACTTTACCCTCCATACCTTAATTTTTACATTTATTCTTTGTGATTCATTATTACATATATTTTGAATTTTTGCATCTCTTTTTTTTACAATTATTTTATCAATAGGGTATTAGTAAGGTCGTTTATATATACTTATTACATATTGTGAAAAATAATTTTAAAAATTCCCATATATTGATAATCTTCAGAATGTCTATTTAGGAATGTCAGTAGCCATAAATTTGTAAAATAGCATTCGATATTGGTCATATGCCAGCATTTACGTTTTTTATATTTTTGTGAGTTATATACAAATATAGTGGGTTAAGTTTTATAGATATACAGGTGAATAATTTATGATTAGGGTGTCAAAAGTCCTTAGTTGATCATATTCATACCGCAGATAGTTCCGGGCTGGTACTATCTGCGGTATGAATATTCGAGAAACTTACTTTTGATGGCAAAAAAACACTTCTCAGTCTCTCAACCAAGAAGTGTTTTTATACGTTGCTTAACTTTTTACCGCGTTTTAGAAAATAAAAACACGCCAATCAAAATCGTCACAAGGCCGCCTAGCCTGGCCAGACTCATGGGGACCACCGAGGTTCCAAAAAATCCATAGTGTTCGATGATCATGGATATTGCCAATTGGCTAAACACAATGAGGGACAGGGCCAATAGTGGTCCAATTTTCATAAACGAAAGGGTGATGCTGATCATAATGCCCATTCCGAGAAGTGCAGTCATAAGGAGCCACAGAATCATGCTTCCTTTCTCTTTGAAAGCGCTGATCTGCGTCATAAAGGCGCCGTTGAAGAAAAGTAAAAGCGTCAATATTACAGCTTGAAACCAAACAGGTATTATAACGGTTCCAAAAACGCCCATTGCACTGCCGACCATACTGTTGATTGATCCTTGAACAGTGATGAAAACCCCTGCTACGAGGGCTAGAATAATTCCATAATAAAGCATCAGAAGCCACCTGCTTTAAATTGTCCATTTTCGTAAATAAGCTGCCCGTCTGCGAAAATTTGACCACCTTGCTTCATATCACAAATCATATCCCAGTGAATAGCCGATTCGTTATTGCCACCTGTTTCTATAAACCCTGCACCGATGGCCAAGTGAAAAGTGCCCCCGATTTTTTCATCAAAGAGGATGTTCTTCGAAAAAGTTTGAATGCCATAATTGGTGCCTATGGCTATTTCACCCACTCGAGCTGCACCTTCATCCGTCTCTATGACGGATTTAAGAAATGCCTCGCCTTTTGTGGCGGTCGCTTCTATGATTTTGCCTTCATGGAAAACAAGTTTCACATCCTCTACCTCTTTGCCTTCGTAAATCGCTGGATATGAGAATCTCACTGTCCCATTTACACCTAACTTATGTGGTGTTGTAAACACTTCGCCGTCAGGAAAATTTTCTTTTCCATCACAATTGATCCATTTTCGGCCACTTACTTCGACTGTCAAATCCGTGTCCATTGCCACAAATCTCAAAACGCTCACTTCGTTCAGATACATGCAAAGTTTGTCTTGTTTTTCAGAGACTGCTTTCCAGTGGGCTACTGGATCCTCTAGGTGAAGCATACACGCCTCATATACAAAGGTTTCGTACTCTTCCAAGCTCATTTCAGCATCTTGCGCCGATGCGTGCGTTGGAAACTGTGTGCCGCACCATTTAAGAGTTCCCGTCCCAATGCGGTGCATAAAAGCTGACGTAAGGTCTTTCCGAGCCCGTCTGGATGTTTGAATAGCCTTTGGATCAATTTTTGTGAAGGATTTTGTGTTGTTTTCACCCCAAATGGTGAGCATTGCATCGCATGACTCATAGGTCGCACGCTCTATATCAGAAATATACTCAAGTTGTGCTTGATTGCCGTTTTTATAGAGGCATTCTGTAAATGAATCCTCATTGATCCGCACCGTTGGAAATGCACCCACGGAAATGGCTTCTGCAAAGACCGCCTCCATCAGTGGCAAGGTTATGCCATTGCCTTTAATAATCAGTCGATCATTTTCCTTTAATCTCAAGGAATAATGCGCCAGTACTTTAGCCATAGACTTAATTCTTGAATCCATTGAGATTAAACCTCCTTAGACTTTTTTTGAACCTCTTTACTCGCTTCAAAAATACAGGTATAAATTCGCTTGATCAAGGGCAATAACCGTTGATCCTTGAGATGTATTTTAAGATGCTCCAAAACTTGACTTTCACGGCTCGGGTCATAAATGGTCAAATCCAATTGTCGCTTAAGTTCACCCATTTCGCCCGAAACTTGCAACCGCCGTTCCAGCAGTGCGATGATTTCTGCGTCTATTTCATCAAATTCTCGCCTTAATGCCTCTCTGTTTTTCACAAATCCCTCGATTCTTCCTTAACATCCGAATACCCCATTACACTGACTTTGACTCGCTTTTTTCATTATATCAGAAAGCTAAAATGATTTAAACCAGGAAGGATTATTTACCTTGTCACCCTCAAAGGCACAACAGGTTGAAAATTCCCAGAAATAGTTACGCTGAAGTCCCTCTATCACACCCTACGCCCATTGACCTCCTGCCGAAAATCGAAGATGTCACATCAACGACCTGTCAGCACCACAAATTATTTGACACATTACCGATAAAGCCTTTTAAAAGTCCAAATAGTGGGTATATATGAAGTAGCAAACTCCACGAAAGTGCAGGACGCAAAGCTACAGGGTCCTCCGGCGGACACCAGAAATGTGATTTGGTCCATTTCACTCTTCCACGTGAAGTATTCACCGAAGATTGCCAGCTACCCTAAAAACTTTTCGGTACAATAGCAAACTGAGCGAAAACTCAGGACGCAAAGCTATAAGGGCCTAAACATCAACGATGCGCAAAAAGAGCTACACTTGTTGCAAGGCAGCCAGTAACCTAGGAAAGTTTTTTTGTGCTCAAAACGTGGCTGGTTGACCTAAAAAGACAAAAAATAAAGAGGCTATATCAAAATTTTATCTTTTGATATAGCCTCTTTATTTTATCTGCTTATTCGTTTATTGGATTAGTCATGTGCGTTTATAAAGCGCCATACCGCTTCCTGCTTGATTAAATTCGCCAAAAATAAAAATCACACCTTACCCCAGCTCTTGCGTCCAAAGTAAAGTGCAATAATATCGTCTTTATACAGTATATTGTATACAATAACTGCTTAAATGTAAAGCCTCTTTAGAGACTTTTTTAAATGGTGCCCAAAGGCGGAATCGAACCACCGACACGAGGATTTTCAGTCCTCTGCTCTACCGACTGAGCTACTTGGGCAAATCGGTTTGCGTGATTTGCGGCGCATCTCTGCGTTGGCTTCGAGTCCTCAGCTCAGTCTCGTACACCCGTACGTTCCTTCGCATCGGCTCTTTGCCGCCTTGACCTGCTTGCAACTGACGCAAACCTTGCTTCGCGGGTCATTTTGGAGATGGATGTACTGGAGTACATCAAAGGCAAAATATATAAAAAAAGGCGTAGGAGGTGGGCTTCGAGTCCTCAGCTCAGTCTCGTACACCCGTACGTTCCTTCGCATCGGCTCTTTGCCGCCTTGACCTGCTTGCAACTGACAAAAACCAGGTTTTTGTGATTTGCGGCGCATCTCTGCGTTGGCTTCGAGTCCTCAGCTCAGTCTCGTACACCCGTACGTTCCTTCGCATCGGCTCTTTGCCGCCTTGACCTGCTTGCAACTGACAAAAACCTTGCTTCGCGGGTCATTTTGGAG
>JBBRGL010000132.1:0-7358 GCA_038240675.1 Peptostreptococcales bacterium | reverse complement strand
AAAGAGGCTATGGAGCTCAAAGAGACAGGCTTAATTGGCTTTACTGGCGAGGGAATGGTCATTACAGATGAAGGTTATAAAATTTTAGATTTTTTTAAAGATTATTTTGATGATTTTGTTGGTATAAAGGCATTAGAACTTAAAACAAAAGAAATTCTCGGCATTCGTGATGTTTTACTCGTGCCGACAGATGACGACCAAGAACTTGTCTTGAAAGAGATTGGGCGAACCGCTGCAGAATATATGCAACTTCATCTTGATGACATTCACGCCATTGGCCTTACTGGTGGCAGTACGGTCTTCCACGTGGTGGATGCAATTAGTCGACTTCCCATTAAAGCAGATCATGACAAAATCTCCGTCGTTCCGGCTAGAGGTGGACTTGGAAGTGTCAGTGAGCATCAGGCCAATACCCTTGCAGAACGTCTCTCTAAAAAAATAGGTGGCAAGTACGAAACCCTTTATATGCCAGACTTTTTGTCTGAAATATCTATAGAAGCTTTGATGAATGAACCCGGTATTCGAAAAACCCTGAACATGATCAACAACATCGACTTCCTGATTTTTGGTATAGGCATGGCAAATGTCATGGCACAGCGGAGAAGTTTAGAGGAGCCTGAGCTTGTATCTATTAAAGACAAAGGTGCAGTGTCAGAGGCCTTCGGTTTCTACTTCAATCAAGAAGGTCAAATCGTGTATGAAATCAGTACCATCGGGATATCACTTGACACTTTTAAGGGGCTCAAGCACCTTATTGGCGTCGCAGGAGGCGAGGAGAAAGCTGAAGCCATCGTTTCGGTATGCCGTTTAAATAGGAACCTCATCCTTGTAACGGATGAAAGCACAGCGAAGAGAATCATAGAAGAATTTAAGGAGGAAAAGAAATGAAAAAGGTAGCAATTAACGGATTTGGACGGATTGGCAGATTGGTATTTAATGCCATGGTTGAACAGGGACTTTTGGGTACACAATTTGATGTAGTGGCAGTTGTTGACGTGGCAACAGATGCAGACTATTTTGCATATCAATTAAAGTATGACTCTGTTCAAGGCAAATTCAAAGGGGAAGTTTCTACAAAGAAAAGTAGCCCTGAACTTGCTGAAGAGGATATCATCGTTATCAACGGCAAACATGAAGTCAAATGTATAGCTGCAACTAAGAACCTTTCAGATCTTCCTTGGGCAGCTCTTGGTGTTGATTATGTCATTGAATGTACTGGCCTCTTCACGGAGTCTGAAAAAGCGCAAGGACACATCACTGCTGGCGCTAAGAAGGTTATAATCTCTGCTCCGGGCAAAGGCGAAGTTAAAACTATCGTCATGGGCGTCAATGAAAATGAATATGATCCAGCACTTCACAATATCGTATCAAATGCTTCTTGTACAACAAACTGCTTGGCACCAGTGGTTCATGTTCTTCTCAAAGAAGGCGTAGGTATTGAAAAAGGCCTTATGACAACTATCCACGCTTACACAGCGACACAAAAAACGGTCGACGGTCCTTCTAAAAAAGACTGGAGAGGCGGACGTGCAGCAGCGATCAATATCATCCCTTCTTCAACAGGCGCTGCTAAAGCAGTGGGTGAAGTTCTCCCCGCTACAAAAGGCAAGTTGACAGGTATGGCATTCCGCGTACCAACACCTACAGTATCTGTTGTTGATTTGACTTTCACTGCTTCTAGAGATACCTCTATCGAAGAGATTGAT
Organism: Peptostreptococcales bacterium; assembly: GCA_038240675.1. Classification (GTDB taxonomy): domain Bacteria; phylum Bacillota; class Clostridia; order Peptostreptococcales; family Acidaminobacteraceae; genus JBBRGL01. The sequence continues at coordinate 5,652 of JBBRGL010000132.1, read as the reverse complement.
GGTTACTTGAAAAATGCTTCTGAAACTTACTTGAAAGATATTCTCGGATACAGCAATGAAGAAATGGTTTCTACAGACTTTATCCATGATGAGCGTTCATCTATTTATGATTCACTTGCTACAATGCAAAACAATCTCAAAGATGAGAAGCGTTTCTTCAAAGTTGTTTCTTGGTACGACAATGAGTGGGGTTATTCAAACAGAGTTATCGATTTGATGAAATTCATGGCAAACAAATAGGTAAAAGATAAAACCCTTGTTCGGGATTGTGCGGCGTGGTTCGGTATTGTTCGGTAAGCGCCATTGGCGCTTGTCAAAGGATCCGTACCATACCCCACGGTGCCGAAGGCACACCGAACTACACCGAACAGCGCTAAAAGTGCTACCCCACAAAATCTTGTACGGTATTGTGCGGCGTGGTTCGGTATTGTTCGGTAAGCGCCTTTGGCGCTTGTCATAGGATCCGTACCATGCCCCACGGTGCCGAAGGCACCACCGAACTACACCGAACCATACCTTACGGTGGCGAAGGCACCACTGAACTACACCGAACCATACCGAACAGCGCCTAGGCGCTATCCCACAAAGCATTTGGAGGTTATGATGTTCAATAAAAAAACCATAGAAGATATAGTAATGACTGGAAAACGCGTACTTGTGCGTGTGGATTTTAATGTGCCGCTTAAAGAAGGCGTGATTACTGATGAAAACCGTATTGAAGGCGCGTTGCCAACGATTCAATATCTTATAGATCAAGGTGCAAAAGTTATTCTTTGCTCACACCTTGGAAAACCCAAAGCGGACAATCTTAAAAAATCGACACTTCTGCCTGTAGCCAAAAGGCTCTCAGAAATTTTGGGCAAAGAAGTTGTACTTCCCGATGATATTGAAGTCGTAGGGCCAAATGCAAAAGCGGCTGTTGCTGCCATGCAAAATGGGGATGTGATTTTACTTGAGAACACGCGTTTTAGAGCAGAAGAAGAAAAAAATGGCGAAAATTTTTCTAAAGAACTGGCTTCTCTGTGCGATGTGTATGTCAATGACGCTTTTGGAACAGCTCACAGAGCCCACTCCTCTACAGTAGGAGTCACTGCTTTTGTCAAGGATGCTGTGTGTGGTTATTTGATTCAAAAGGAGCTTAAATTCTTAGGAGAAGCAATCGAAAATCCTGTGCGTCCTTTTATCGCCGTTCTAGGCGGCGCTAAAGTGTCTGACAAAATTGCGGTTATTGAGAATCTTTTGACAAAAGTAGACGGCCTTATCGTCGGCGGTGGCATGGCTTACACTTTCCTCAAAGCGCAAGGCTTTACAGTAGGCAAATCCCTCGTTGAAGAAGACAAAATTGAATACGCTGCTGAAATGCTGAGGCAAGCGGCTGCAAAGAACGTCACATTTTATCTTCCGGTCGATCATGCGTGTGCGGCGAATTTCTCAAACGATGAAGTTGCCATAGTGACCGAGGATGCCAATATTGCTGAGGGCTTAATGGGACTTGATATTGGACCTAAAACCATTGAAATCTATACAACAGCACTCAAGTCTGCAAAGACTGTCATTTGGAATGGACCAATGGGTGTGTTTGAATTTGAACACTTTGCAAAAGGGACGTTTGCAGTGGCACAAACACTTGCAACTATTGATGCAACAACAATAATCGGCGGTGGAGATAGTGCAGCGGCAGTCAACACTTTAGGGTTTGGCGACAAAATGAGTCACGTCTCTACAGGCGGCGGCGCATCTCTAGAATTCCTTGAAGGCAAAGCGCTCCCGGGTATAGAGGCTTTGAACAACAAATAGGAGGTACAAAGTGAGAATTCCCATTATAGCAGGAAACTGGAAAATGTTCAAAACTGTTGACGAAACGGTTCAATTTATAGAAGCCATCAAAGAAGGTGTTGCAAGCACAGACGTTGAAGTGGTTATATGCGCACCTTATACAGCCTTAGACGCTGCAGTCAAAGCAGCCAAGGGAACAACTATTCAAATCGGCGCTCAAAATATGTACCCTGAAGATTCGGGTGCATTTACAGGTGAAATATCACCGATGATGCTCAAAGACTTAGGTGTATCCTATGTCATTGTCGGACACTCAGAGAGACGTCAGATTTTCAAAGAGTCCGATTCACTCATCAACAAAAAAGTGCTCAAAGCCCTTACAACTGGCTTGAAACCTATTTTGTGTGTGGGTGAAACCTTGGAAGAAAGAGAAAGTGGCACGACAAAAGACGTGGTCAAAGTTCAAACTGTCGCTGGACTAAAAGATGTGGGCAAAGACCAGTTGACACAGGTGGTTATTGCTTACGAACCAGTCTGGGCAATCGGTACAGGGAAAACAGCCAGTTCGGCAGATGCCAATGAAGTCATTGCTTATATTAGAGAACTTGTTTCTGAACTGTACGACGATGAGATTTCAGAAGAAATTCGTATTCAATACGGCGGAAGTGTCAAGCCGGACAATGTTGAAGAAATCATGGCGGAGTCAGATATTGATGGCGCACTTGTAGGCGGGGCTTCCTTAAAGCCTGAGAGCTATTTAGAGCTCGTCAATTTCTAAGGAGTATTCGGATGAAAAGACCAGTAGCGCTAATAATTCTCGACGGATGGGGCGATAGTCCTCTCGTCGAGGGCAACGCAGTCAAAGCGGCAAATACGCCAAACTTTGATGCTTATACAGCAAAATATCCCCACACCTTTATTGGAGCAAGTGGTCGAGATGTGGGACTTCCTGATGGTCAAATGGGCAACTCTGAGGTGGGGCACCTGAACATTGGCGCTGGACGCATTGTATACCAACCCCTCATGCGTATTACCAAGTCCATTGAAGACGGTGAAATCAAAGAAATTGAAGCATTTCGAGACATGATCACACATATCAAGGAAAAGGGTACACCTTTACACTTGATGGGACTTTTATCAGACGGAGGTGTGCACAGCCATATTGAGCATGTTAAAGGTCTACTTGACATGGTCAAAGAGGCAGGTGTAAAAGAAGTATATGTACACGCTTTCTTAGATGGACGGGATACGCCTCCAAGAAGTGCCATCGGTTATATTCAAGATTTAGAATCCCATATGAAAGCTATAGACCTTGGCAAAATAGCCACTGTGGGCGGTCGCTACTATGGAATGGACAGGGATAAAAGATGGGAACGGACCAAGAAGGCTTATGACGCGTTGGTGGATGGCATTGGACTGACGGCGACATCGGCGGTTCAAGCAGTTGAAAATGGCTATGCAAGTGGGACAGATGACGAATTCATCGTGCCGACTGTCATTGAAGCTTCTGGAAAACCCCTTGGAATGATTCAAAAGGATCATACAATCTGCTTTTTCAATTTCCGACCAGACCGAACAAGGCAGTTGACCAGAGCTTTTGTGGATCCGGCATTTACAGGATTTGAATGCAGTTATTTCCCAGTTCACTTTGTCTGCATGTCACAGTACGACGTTACACTTCCAAACGTTTCTGTGGGTTACTACCCAGAAAACTTGACGGATACCTTAGGCGAATACCTGTCAGGCTATGGAAAAACACAACTTCGCATCGCTGAGACAGAAAAATACGCCCATGTGACTTTTTTCTTTAATGGTGGCGTAGAAGAAGCGAATCCGGGTGAAGCCAGAGAGATGATTCAGTCGCCTCATGTGGCAACCTATGATTTGAAACCAGAAATGTCCGCTTTTGAACTGACAGAGGTTTTGCTTAAACATATTGAAGCAGATACTTTTGACCTGATTGTTTGCAATTTTGCCAATCCTGACATGGTCGGTCACACCGGTGTTTTCGAAGCAGCGGTCAAAGCAGTTGAAACAGTAGACACTTGTTTTGGAAAAGTGGCACAAGCATTACTTGCTAAAGGTGGCGCATTTATGGTCACTGCAGATCATGGAAATGCAGAGACGATGATTGATTTTGTCCATCACTCCCCTATGACTGCACATACCATCAACCATGTGCCGCTGATTATGGCGGGTATGGGGGATGTAGAACTGAGAGAGGGTGGCAAACTCTCCGACCTTGCACCAACATTACTAGAAATGATGTCAGTACCTCAGCCAAAGTTAATGACTGGGTTGAGCATAATAAAGAAATCTTAGGAGGAACTAACATGTCAACAATAGTAGGCGTATACGGAAGAGAGATCTTAGACTCAAGAGGCAATCCAACAATCGAAGTTGAAGTTTATTTAGAAGATGGTTCAATGGGTCGTGCAGGTATTCCTTCAGGTGCATCAACAGGTGCTTTTGAAGCAGTAGAACTTCGCGATGGTGACAAATCAAGATACCTTGGAAAAGGCGTTTTGACGGCAGTTCAAAATGTAAACGAAATTATCGCTCCTGAGATTATCGGCATGGATGCTACTGATCAAGTGACAATTGATAAAATCATGATTGAACTTGACGGTACACACAACAAAGCTAAGCTCGGCGCTAATGCAATTTTGGGTGTTTCTCTTGCAGTGGCAAAAGCTGCAGCAGAGTCACTTGACCTCCCGCTTTTCCAATATATCGGCGGCACAAATGCGAAAGTGCTTCCAGTACCTATGATGAACATCTTAAACGGCGGATCACATGCTGACAATAATGTCGACATTCAAGAATTTATGATCATGCCACTCGGTGCAAAAACATATAGCGAAGGACTTAGAATGGGCGTAGAAATCTACCATGCCCTCAAATCAGTTCTTCAGAGCAGAAATCTCGCTACAGGCGTAGGCGATGAAGGTGGATTTGCACCTAACTTAGCGTCAAATGAAGAAGCTATCAAAGTTATCATGGAAGCTATTGTAAAAGCTGGCTACAAGCCAGGCGAAGAAGTTCAAATCGCAATGGATGCTGCAGCGTCATCATTCTTTGACAAAGCATCAGGCAAATATGACCTTGCTGGCGAAGGCGTTGTCATGACAACTGAAGAATTGATCGCTTACTATGAAATGTTAGTGGAGAAGTACCCCATTATCTCAATCGAAGATGGCCTCGATGAAGAAGATTGGGCTGGCTGGAAACTCATGACTGAAAAAATGGGTCACAAAATCCAAATTGTCGGCGACGATCTCTATGTGACAAACACAGAGCGACTTGCAAGAGGCATCAAAGAGAAATCGGCGAATTCTATCTTGATTAAACTGAACCAAATTGGCACGTTGACAGAAACGTTGGATTGTATCGAAATGGCGAAAAGAGCCGGATATACAACTGTCATTTCTCACCGTTCAGGCGAAACAGATGAGTCAATCATCGCTGACCTTTCTGTAGCAGTGAATTCTGGTCAAATCAAAACAGGCGCACCAGCGCGAATAGATAGAGTTGCAAAATACAATCAATTGCTTCGCATTGAGGAAATGCTCGACACGACTGCGCAGTACAAAGGTGCTGAAACTTTCTACAATATTAAAAAATAAGCGTGACAGATAAGTCTGTGATGTGTATTCGAAAATGTCCTAAAATACTACAACATGCGTATGGCAGAGTGAATCGAAAGGGTTGTTCGGCGCTTCGCGTGGGACAGTAGTGGGACGGTTGTATGGGAGTGATTGTTTTGGGGTCGAGACCAGTTTAGGTCACTTTATGCTCATGATTTGAGTGTCAAAAGTAAGTTTCTCGATTATTCAAACTGCATATAGTTCCAGTTGAACATTCCGGAACTATATG
>JBBRGL010000131.1:0-7365 GCA_038240675.1 Peptostreptococcales bacterium | reverse complement strand
AAGGTGAGGCAAGAAGCATAAGGACGCAAAAGGTTGGAATTTTAAGATGTGTCCTTTTGCGTTCTTGGCGTATGTTTACCTTTGCGTCCTTTGCGTCGATGTTGAGTCCTTGGTCGTTCAGAATTTGGTTATTGAGTCGTTCGAAACTAGTTGATTAAATGGACTCTTTCTGATATGATAAACGTAATGATTAGGGTTCAATAAGGACTTTTGACACCCTAACATATAATTGAATAATCTTCAGGGCGGGGCGTAATTCCCCACCGGCGGTATAGCCCGCGAACCGAAAGGTTGATCTGGTTTGATTCCAGAGCCGACAGTATAGTCTGGATGGGAGAAGAAGTGACAAAACCATAGCGCCCTGCATTTTTTTGCAGGGCTTTTTTGTTGCCATCAACCATAATTAATTATTTTGGGGGAGGTTCTTAAATGAACACAAACGGTAAAATGAGTTTGAATGTTATGATTAAGGTATCACTGCTTTCGGTTATTGCACTTATTTTTATGTTTTTAGAATTGGCAGTGCCTATATTTCCGGGTTTTTTGAAAATTGACCTGAGTGATTTGCCAGCCATGATCGCTGGTTTTGCTTTTGGACCTGTAGCGGGTGTTGTAGTGCAGCTCCTCAAAAATATTCTCCATCTTTTTCGGACGAGTACTGCTGGCGTTGGCGAGCTTGCGAATTTCTTGGTGGGCTCTGCATTTGTCGTGCCTGCAGCCATAATTTATGCGAAGAAAAAAACCAAAACAAGTGCTTTAATTGGTATGGCCGTTGGAACGCTTGGTATGGTCATCATGGGAATCCTCGCAAACAAGTTTATTCTCCTTCCTTTTTACGCAAATATTATGCCTTTTCAAGCCATCATCGATATGTCCGCTCTGGCAAATCCGTCCATTAAAGACCTCGATAGCCTGATCCTTTTGGCCATAGCACCTTTCAACTTTGCAAAGGGTGTGATCTTAACCGTAACGACAACATTGATTTACAAATACGTCCACCGCTTATTGGTGGGTACAAAATAGCAGCAATAACGATCATGCCTTTCGCAGAAAATTCGCGAGGGGCTTTTTTTTCGAAATCATTTGATGCTTGTGCAGATTTTAGGGTATGATTAGGGATATGATGAATATAGAGGTGACTTGAGATGGTTTTGAGCAATGACAATCTGACAACAAAGGACGCAAGCTGGAAAGTCCTCATAGCGGATGATGATTTATCGGTTCATGAAATGACCAAGATGGTTTCTCGAAAAATCCTACTGGATGGTAAGCCTATTGAATTTTGGGATGCCTATTCAGCTGAGGAGGCAAAACAGATACTCAGCACTGTCCATGATGTGGCTTTGGTTTTGCTCGATGTCATTATGGAAGAGCAGAACAGTGGTTTAGAACTTGTCAAATGGATTAGGGATGAACTTTGCAATCCTCAAATTCGAATAGTGCTGCGAACAGGTCATCCAGGATCCGCACCGGAAAATGAGATTATTTATCGCTATGAAATCAACGATTATAAAGAAAAAACGGATCTGAGTTCAACCAAGCTCAACACGACTATTATCGCAGCGCTTAGAAACTTTCGTGATTTAATGGCACTTGAAGAGCTCAACAAAAAAATGGCAATCGTCAACGAAGAGTTGGCCTATGCCTCTATGGGAAAAACGCGATTTTTGGCGCGGCTTTCTCATGAACTCAGAACGCCGCTTAATGGCTTAATGGTGGCAACGAAGCTTCTTGAAATGTCGCCTCTCGATTTGGAGCAGATGGAATACGTTGAAATTTTAAGGACTTCTTCTGAGCGGTTGTTGCCTCTTGTGGATGAAATGTTGGATGTGACGCGTCTTGAAGCAGGCCTTTATGTCCTTGAAGATGAGGCATTTTCGCTGACAGAGTTTCTCAATAAAATAAGAGAAAAATATACACTTCTCGCAAATATCAAAAAATTGAACTGCCATGTTTTGATAGGTCCGGATTTGCCGGAGCTTCTTTATGGCGATGTTGAGCACTTGGATCAGGTAATTTCACATATTATGGACAACAGTTTGAAATTCACAAAAGAGGGTTTTGTGGGATTAGAGGTTCGAAAAACGCACGAAACAAAGGATGGTATCGCATTAGAGTTTTTGCTGACGGACACGGGAATAGGCATTTCCCAGGAGGATAGACAGCGGATATTCGATCCTTTTTTCACAGGCAAAAACGCATTATTCTATCAGGCAAATGGCCTTGGTCTCGGTCTCGCAATTGTCAAAAAACTTGTTGAACTTATGAAGGGCCACATTTGGATTGAATCTAACTATTCCCAGGGTGTTCAATTTTGTTTTACTTTGGAAATGCGAAAGGTTGTTCTATGATTTCACTTATTTTGAAACGTCAATCAGAAAAATTATATTTTGATTTAATCTGCGATCACACTCAACCGGTGCTCTATAACGCCTATGAGGGAAGTTTCACCAAGGATTTTATTGAAGCGAGAATGAACAAGCATGTTATTTCGCTTTTCAATCGTTTTGATTTAGAGGCTTTTAAAGACAGAATCGAAAATAACGGAAGCACTGTAGAGTCCCTTGTAAATGGGGTACGCGTGGGTTTGGGGGAAATTCCACAAAAGGGAGAAGGGTTTCGAAAACTCCCTTTTGCAGACGCGGTTATAAAATCTTTAGAGCGCTATCTGGTTCGGTTTTATGAGTACCAAATACCTCCGGAGGGTCATGTCAGCGGCCTGACGCAAGAGGCTGAATTTAATGTGATCAATGTGGTGTTTGGAGTGAAAGGGTGCAACAACTATATGGTGTGCTTGTCCCTGAACGATGCCCTGTCAACCTATTTTCTAAAAAAAATGGTGGAGGAGGACGGCGTTCACCAAGAGCTCCACGAGCTCATTGTCGATAGTATTTCAGAAGTATGCAATACTGTCATCGGCAATGCATTTACAGTTTTTGAAGAGTGTCATGGGGATGTTCGGTTAGGCGTGCCCCTGATTTTTAGGTTTGCCAGAGATGAGGAATTCAGCTGCAACATCCCTATGCAAATTGGAGAAATTCAGTGGAAGGGCTACGCTGTCAAAACCATTGTAATAAATTTTGACGAGGTGGAAAATGGCTAAAATACTTATAGTTGATGACTCTTTAGTCATGCGTAAAAATTTAAGGAACATACTAACCCAGGGTGGTCATGAAGTTGTAGGTGAATCTCAGAATGGCAAGCAAGCCTATATAGACTATGTAAAATTAAAACCTGATTTGGTGACGATGGATATCACGATGCCAGTCATGGATGGAATTGAGTCAGTCAAGCGCATTATCAGTATCGACAAGGGAGCGCGCGTCATCATGATCAGCGCTTTGGCACAAAAAAAGATGGTTTTTGACGCCTTAGAAAGCGGCGCTTGCAACTATATTTTAAAACCTATAACGGCTGAAAAGGTCTTGACTACTGTTGATAAGGTTATTCGGTCTAATATGGCGCCTATTGATAAAGGTAAACTTGGGACACTGGTGTCTAAAGAAAGTCAATTTGAAGAGATGCATGAAAAAAATGAAGGGTTTACCATGAGCAATGATGGCGGCGTTTTCTGGATGTGTATATCCAGTCGCTTTTCCATGTTGGATTTAGAGTTTCTTGAAACGGCAGTCAATGGTCTTTTGTTTGTAAAGCCTCTCGTCATTACTGTGGAGTTTGAGACTATTCCATCGGACAAAGAGCTTTCGCGAAAATTAGGAAACATACTTGACCGTATCACAGAATCCTCGGGATCCCTGACAGTGTTTCCGCACCGCTTTTGGGAGGGTTTATAGTGGCGAGAATTTTAGTGGTGGATGATGCGACCGTCGTGCGAGAAAAATTGAAACTCATCCTCAAAAAAAGCAACCATGAAATTGTTGGGGAAGCGACAAACGGCCTTCAAGCTTTTCTTTTGTATCAGAAACATTTACCGGATATTGTGACCATGGACATCACCATGCCTGGAATGGATGGGCTTATGGGCATCAAAAAAATCAAAGAAAAATTCAGTGACGCAATCATTGTTGTCATTTCGGCTATGAGTCAAAAAACCGTTATATTGGAAGCGCTCGAAAATGGTGCAGCGGGTTTTATTTTAAAGCCCTTTGACTCCGAAAAAGTCAACAAAGTCGTAGAGAAAGTTTTAGCCCACGAGAAAGTCAAAGTTTCGCAGAATGATCCAAAAGAACTATCATCCCTAGATGTAGCTGTTCTTGAGCCCAATCAAAAGGCTGAATTAGATGCAGATTTGCTCAAAGAGATCATGGCGATTAAAATGAACAATTCGAAGAAGGAAGCTTTACTTGGTAAACTTCCAAACAAGTAAAAGTCACCGTAAGGAGAAGAAACACTATGGCAAGAATATTGATAGCGGACGACTCTGCTATAATACGAAAAACCCTTAAACGCATATTGACAGATGCAGGACACGTAATAGTGGATGAAGCCAAGAACGGCGTGGAAGCCATTGAGAAGTATAAAAAATATCAACCGGATATTGTGACCATGGATATTTCTATGCCGATGATGACAGGGATTGAAGCTGTCAGGACAATTGTGGAAATGTACCATGACGCCCGCATTGTGATGATCAGCGCGATCGATGAGAAAAACTTGGTTTTTGAAGCATTAGAATGCGGTGCAAAGCATTATATTATCAAACCTTTCAGCGAAGTGACGGTTACGAAAATAATCGATGTGGTCCTCGAAAATGAAACAGAGGGACTATAAGGAGGCATGTTTGGCACGTATCGTTTTGAAGAGTGATTTTGATGGTGTAGTGAGCGCGATGCTGCTTCGCAGTGTGGTAGTGGTGGAGGAAGTAGTGTTCGCCCATCCAGAGGATGTTTTATCAGGGATTTTTAAATTGACTGAGCAGGACTACGTCTTGAATCTTCCTGTGTTCCAAAAGGTTGCAGCGCACTTTACGGATCATGTTTATCCCATAGATGAACAGGATTTTTTGAGTGAAAACAGCCATGTCAGCTGTTCTGAACAAGTTGTTGCCGCCTATCCACAACTGTCCGAGAATAAAGAAGCGGCAGTGTGGCTCAGGTGGGTAAATGATTTCAATGGTGGCAAAATCAGCAAGGGACAAATTGAAACCCCACCCTTTCATCTCATGGTAGGGTTTTTGATGGATCCGTTGACGGGTATGGGAAAAAGAAAAGATTTTTTAAAGTCCAACACCTATTTTTTGTTAGATTTTATTGAAACGGGTCTCAAAAAACCTGTTGATGAATGGGAAACGGAATTGGATTTACTGGACCGCATTCAGAGTTTTGAACAAGATCGTGAACTTTATAGGAATTTTGTGATAAAGCACGCAAAAATCATCAATGAGGTCATTGTCTTGGACAAAAGGAACGAAGAACGGATGCCTCTCGGCAACCGTTTTGATGTTTTCGTCGTTTTTCCTAGGCGTGTGGCGCTTTATCTGTATCACGGCAAAGGCGAGGGTATGGTCGTGGTGACAGCGGTCGCATCTCCATTTTACAAGCGTTCAACACATATTGGTAACCTTTTCAAGGCTTATGGAGGCTATGGTGATGCGGGATATGGCACACTGCAGCTTGAAGAGAGTGGGCTAGAGTCTTTGATGAATCAATTGACGCTTCAGTTGGAAGCAACCTTATAAGGTTAAAGGGTAAAAGAATCCCCAATGAGGGGTACATCTACAGGACAATTGTGCATGGCTTCGATGACCTGTTTGAGATGGGTGCTGGCTTCTTTTTCGCCGTGAGTCACAAAAACGCGGCCGATTTTTTTGAAATGGGTTAGCCACTTTGACAAATCTTCTAAATCAGCATGGCCTGAAAACCCTTCTATTGTGACGATATTGGCGTTTATTTTCACATCTGCATCGAGAATGCGGACGTGATCAGCACCTTCTTTAATAAGGCGCCCGAGGGTGCCTTCGGCTTGATAGCCAACAAAGACCACACTGGTTTCTGGTTTCCATAAATAGTGTTTAAGGTGATGTTGAATACGCCCTGCGTCGCACATGCCACTTGCAGACAAAATGACTTTTGGCGTGGAAATCCGATTGAGCGCGATGGATTCTTCAGGATTCTTGACGAGTTTTAGATTGGGCATTTTCAGTGGATTTTCGTGATTTTGGATCAGGGCATGCACTTTGCTGTTCAGCTCATCCGTATGCTTCAAAAAAAGGGATGTCGCTTCAATGGCCAGTGGGGAGTCAGCATAAACAGGAATTTCTAAAAACTTGTCTTTGAGGCCTTGATCCTCAATATAGGCATGCATTTCAAAGATGATTTCTTGCGTTCTACCCACTGCAAATGAAGGAATGAGCGTTGTCCCCCCTTTTTCAGCAGTGGACACGATGGTTTCAATCAACGATTTAATTCTGTATTCTGGATTTTTGTGGTAACGGTTGCCGTAGGTGGATTCGATAATGAGTATATCCGCCTCTCCTAGTGTTTCGAGTGGTTTTAAAAGAGGGACATCCTTCGCACCTAAGTCCCCAGAAAACACCAGAGTCCGTGGCGTTCCATTTTCTATCATTTTAATTTCAACAAAGGCAGAGCCCAACAAATGGCCAGCGTTATAAAGGGTAAAATGGACCGAATCACTTGCGGCAAATACGTGATGATAGGGTATAGGGTAAAGGTATGAAAGGGCGCTTATGGCGTCTTCTGTGCTGTAAAGAGGGTCTTGCTTAGGAAGCCCCGCTCTTTGGCGTTTTTTATTTTCCCAAGTCACATCGGCTTCTTGGATTTTTGCGCTGTCTTGCAGGAGAATTTCCGCCAAATCCCGTGTGGGAAAGGTGCAAAAAATTTGCCCTTTGAATCCCCGTTTGACAAGCAGGGGGATTCTCCCGCTGTGGTCGATGTGGGCATGGGTCAAAATCATAAAATCAATGTCGGCGGGATTGAAGGCGAAATCGTCAAAGTTTTTAAGTTCCTCTGCCGGTAGTCCTTGAAATAAGCCACAGTCCACAAGAAAACGCGTGCCACTCCCTTCAACTAAATAGCTCGAACCCGTCACGCAGCCTGCTGCACCTAAAAATGTAATTTGCATAGTTGCCTCCTTTAAAAATGGGGTATAAAAATTCAACTTTAGTCTTTTGTGATGTGAAATGGAAAATGTCCTGAAACACTGTATCTGTAGAATAGCAGTGTGAATCGAAAGGGTTGTTCGGCGCTTCGCGTGGGACGTTTGTGGGACGGTTGTATGGGAGTGATTGTTTTGGGGTCGAGACCCGTTTAGGTCACTTTATGCTCATGATTTGAGTGTCAAAAGTAAGTTTCTCGATTATTCATACTGCATATAGTTCCAGTTGAACATTCCGGAACTATATGCAGTATGAACAAGATCAACTACGGACTTTTGACACCCTAATCA
>JBBRGL010000130.1:0-7415 GCA_038240675.1 Peptostreptococcales bacterium | reverse complement strand
TCAAATCCACCCTATATGGAAATTCAGGAAGGCCTTCAAAATGTAACAGAGCAGAAGGCTATTTCTCGTCACGAACTCACGGTGGGTCTTGAAACCCTGTTTCAGACCGCTCATGACCTTTTAAAACCCGGTGGGTCCTTTTATATGATTCATAGGCCAAGCCGCATGGTGGATATTTTTTGTGTGGCAAGGTCCTTTCGGATGGAACCCAAAGAAATGCAGTTTATCCATCCCTCCGCTCAAAAAAAGCCAAATCTGATGTTGATCCGGTTTAGCAAACACGGACGTAAAGAACTTAAGCTCCTTGATCCTCTTTATGTCTATAATGAAACAGGGGGTTACACGGACCAAATAGTCGCAATCTATAAAGGCGTCCACATGGACGTTTTTGAAAATACAGCGGGGGACTCAAAATGAGTGGAACACTATATCTTTGTCCGACGCCCATAGGCAATTTAGAGGACATTACCATGAGAGTCCTTCGTGTACTCTCGGAAGTGGATGTGATTGCCTGCGAAGACACACGGCATACCTTAAAATTATTGAACCACTATGAAATTAAAAAGAAGCTGATCAGTTATCATGAGCACAACAAAACAGCTAGAGGACCAGAACTCATAGAAATGGTGGCTTCTGGACTTAGCCTCGCAGTTGTATCCGATGCGGGTATGCCTGGTCTTTCAGATCCTGGTGCAGATCTTATAAAGCTTGCTATAGCAAAAGGGGTTTCTTATACGGTGCTTCCTGGAGCCAGTGCCTTACTGCCTGCCATTGTTGGCTCAGGCCTCTCCACAGATCGGTTTTTATATGCGGGTTTTTTGGATGCCAATGCAATGAAACGCAGAAGACAGCTCGATGCACTGAGTTTGGAAACGCCAACACTGATTTTCTATGAGGCACCGCACCGGCTACTGAGCACCCTTAGATTGTGTCGAACGGTGTTTGGTGCAAGAAATGCTGTCGTCGTGAGAGAATTGTCCAAGAAATTTGAAACATTTCACAGAGGTAACTTGGAAGAATTGGTATACCATTTTGAATCCGAAGCGCCGCGTGGGGAGATTGTCATCGTCATCGAAGGCTATTCACATGTAGTTGAAGTCAATTTAGAGGAATCCATCGAAGATCATCTCGTACGCCTGATGACAAGCGGCCTCTCCAAAAAAGACGCTATCAAACAGGTTGCAAAGGATCGAAACTTAAAGAAGCAGGAAGTTTACAGGGTTGCCTTAGAGTTTGAAGAGACACTGTGATCAAACTTGCACATAAAAAAAGCTGCTTTTACAGTTTCCTGTAAAAGCAGCTTTAATTGAATCGAACTAAAGAGCTGCGATGTCTTCGATACACTCTGGACAAATGTTTTTGCCTTTGATATTTTTAACGCCTTTTGCTTGACCACAGAATACGCAAGCTGGCTCATATTTCTTAAGGATGATTGTGTCCGCTTCAACGAAAATTTCGAGAGCGTCTTTTTCGCCGATGCTTAAAGTTCTTCTGAGCTCAATTGGAATAACAACGCGACCTAATTCATCTACTTTTCTTACGATACCTGTTGATTTCATAGTAGTTCCTCCTAAATTTAGTGTGAATAAAATATGATTAGAGTGTCAAAAGTAAGTTTCTCGAATATTCATACCGCATATAGTGCCAGTTGAACTATCCGGAACTATATGCAGTATGAATATGATCAACTGAGGCCTTTTGACACCCTAATCAAATATTGCTGACCACACTAAAATAATAGCAGGGGATACAAAAAAAGTCAACTATTTTTTTGTCGATTTTTTTTTAAAATACGCCTATTTATTGGATTAAAATAAGGACAAATTGTCATAAAAGACGTCTAAGACCATGAAAATTGACTTAAAACCATTGAAAAGTCTAAATTTTCCCTGTAAATTAAAGCAATATTGTCTATGGAAAAAGACTGACAAGCGTAAAAATAAGTTACGGCCGCCAGTCTTTTTAGTAAAAAAACAAGCTATAGTTTAGTCTCTTTTGAGGATGTTGTTCAGTTGGTCTGTAATGCCTTTAACGGTAGAGAGGGTTTTGTAAATGGAAGTCAAAGCCTCGTTGACTGGAGAATTGTCTTTGATGGTTCCCGTGATAGATTCTGAAGTGCCGGCCACATTGTCGATGGTCCCCCTAAAAGCTTGGGTCAAGTGAGCAGCTTCTGTAGTGATTTCCTGCACGTTTTTTGTGATTTGAGGAAGCTCAGTAAAAATCAAGTCAACATCCGTACGGTGTCCATCGATGATGCCCTCGATTTTTTTGGTCATGCGGTGAAACCGGAAGAGAATGGCGATGACATAGGCGATAAGAATGATGAGAGCAATCCAAACACATGAGAGCAGCAGTTCAGCAACGGTGAAAGATACAGTAGAGTTCATACAAAGCCTCCTTAATCAATAAATGATTAGGGTGTCAAAAGCCCGTAGTTGATCATATTCATACTGCATATAGTTCCGGAATGTTCAACTGGAACTATATGAATTATGAATAATCGAGAAACTTACTTTTGACACTCTCATCATAAATATTTTGTACAACTTGTCTATCATTAGTATATCTGTTTCAAAGGCTTGTGAGAATAGCCTTCACCTAAATAAATCGATTACAAGGTTGATGAGGGTGTCAAAAGGCCTTAGTTGATCCTATTCATACCTCAAATGGTTCCGGATGGTTCAAATGGAACTATTTGCGGTATGAATATTCGAGAAACTTACTTTTGACACCCTAATCCTACTTTGATGTATTCCAGAAAAAAAATTTACAATTAGTGTCTCGTGTCTTTGATGGAATATTTGACGCCGTCCACTTCGATACTTTCGGCTTCGAGCATCATAGAGGCATCCAGTAGAGAAAGCAGAAAATTTGGAAGTGCTACCCGACTTTCTCTGGAATCCCCATGAAGATTGGTTTCAACAGTGACAAATTCGCCGTACCCGTTTTTATAATAACTAATGGGCTTGATGTGCTGTGGATTTGAGATGCTCACTGTCTGGAGCTCCTCATCGAGGAATAGGTAAGTCTCTACATCTTCGAACAAGACATGGACTTCTGAAGTGTTGTGGGTCAGGGTGAGTCGTATTTGTTTATCCTCAGTGCAAATCGAAAAGTCATCTATAGTGTGTTCCGAAAATTGGTCGAGCAAGTTGTGAATTTTATCTGGCATATGTCCTCCGTGAATTTAAGATAGTGCAGTTGGTACCCCGTCTGCAGTATACAAATCGGTCCTCATATTAGTATCACAACGCAGAAAATTATTCAAGAATTTTCTGCTTATGTTACAACCAGCTTCTGCTCTTGTAATACTGTGATGTGTATTCGAAAATGTCCCGAAATACTACAGCATTCGTATGGCATAGTGATCAGTTGGGTTGTTCGGCGCTTCGCGTGGGACGGTTGTGGGACGGTTGTATGGGAGTGATTGTTTTGGGGTCGAGACGAGTTTAGGTCACTTTATGCTCATGATTTGAGTGTCAAAAGCTAGTTTCTCAAATATTCATACTGCATCTAGTTCCAGTTGGACATTCCGGAACTAGATGCAGTATGAACAAGATCAACTACGGACTTTTGACACCCTAATCAATCTGCTATTCAGAAGACATAATCCCTTGCGTTGCAAGAGGACATTATCGCTTATCGTTCAGTTACAACCAGCTTCTGCTCTTGTAATACTTGCAGGCTCTAAAAAAATGTGCTATAATCCAAACAATAAATGCGATGAAAAGAAGAGTAAGACTTAAGCAAAAGAGAGAGAGTTGGGGAAGCTGGAAACCTAACATGCGCAACAGTCTGAACATGGTCTTGGAGTATTCTGACCGAAATGTTTTAAGTCAGAGCGTGAGTGCACGTTATCGCACAGAGTGATTTGACGTCACTCATGAGGTTTGATCTGTGAGGATTAAACAAATTAGGGTGGTACCGCGATGACCTTCGTCCCTTTAAGACGGAGGTCTATTTTATTTTTTGGAAACTTTTAAAGGAGGAACATCTATGTGTACATCATGTGAGAAAAAAACCTACTATGTGACGACGCCCATTTACTATCCTAGCTCGAAACTGCATATTGGACATACCTATACGACAGTTGCAGCGGATGCTATAGCCCGTTTTAAAAGAGCGACAGGCTATGACGTCAAATTTCTGACGGGAACAGATGAACATGGTCAAAAGATCGAGAAAGTCGCTCAAGAAAAGGGCCTTGAACCCATTGTATTCCTTAATCAACAAGTGGCTGAGATTAAAAGTTTGTGGGACAAAATGGAGATATCTTACGACGTTTTTATCCGCACGACCGATGATTATCACGAGCGCCGCGTACAAAATATATTTAAAAAACTCCATGAAAAGGGCGATATCTATTTAGGTCAATACGAGGGGTGGTACTGCACACCCTGTGAATCGTTCTGGACAGAGAATCAGCTTAAAGAAGGCAATTGTCCTGATTGTCAAAGAGAAGTTGAGCTTACAAAAGAAGACGCTTACTTTTTTAGACTTTCAAAGTATTCAGACCGTCTCATTGACCTCTTTGAAAACAACCCTGAAATTTTGGAGCCAAAGGCAAGAATTAACGAGATGGTGAATAACTTTATCAAACCTGGCCTTGAAGACCTTTGTATTTCAAGAACGTCCTTTACTTGGGGTATCCCTGTACCACTTGATGAAAAACACGTGATCTATGTGTGGCTCGATGCCTTGAGCAATTACATTACAGCCCTAGGCTACTCAGAGGATGAGACTGAATTCGATAAATACTGGCCTGCAGACGTGCATTTAGTGGGCAAGGAAATTGTCCGTTTCCATACCATCATTTGGTTTTCACTTCTGATGGCGCTGGAAGTAGAGGTGCCAAAGAAGGTATTTGGACACGGTTGGATATTACTCGAAGGTGGGAAAATGAGCAAGTCCAAAGGAAATGTGGTGGATCCTGTGGTTCTCATTGAGCGCTATGGCGTAGATGCGCTGAAGTATTTTCTCCTCAGAGAATACACATTTGGACAAGATGGTGTCTTTACAAATGAAGTCCTGCTAAACCGCCTCAATGCGGATCTGGCAAATGATCTTGGAAACTTGGTCAGTCGGTCGATTGCCATGATAGAAAAATACAACAATGGCGTCCTCCAAAAGACAACGGCCGCAACTGATTTTGATGCTGATTTAGTGGCTGTCGGCCTGGGTGTCTCCTCAAAACTCGAAGAAAGAATGGATAGACTGGACTATAGCAATGCCCTTGAAGAGATTTGGAAGTTCGTTAGACGGACCAATAAATACATCGACGAAACAGCCCCTTGGGTACTGGCCAAAGAGGAGGCCAACAAGGAGACTTTAAACAACGTCCTTTATCACCTTGCAGAGTCCATTCGACTCATCGCCGTCCTCATTGGCCCCTTTATGCACCATACGTCGGACAAAATATTTACAGCCCTTGGTGTGACGGATGAACAGGCGAAGAATTGGGAATCTCTACAGACATTTGGCGTGATTCCCTCAGGTCAAACGGTTCAAAAAATCGATACGCTCTTCCCTCGCATCGATATTCCAAAAGAGTTAGAGGCCTTAGCAGCCCTGAATCCTACTGAAGAAAAAGTAGAGGCCGTAGAAGTGGAAGTGGCTCCCACTGAGACAATCAAAGAAGACGTGCCCCTCCTTCCTGAAATCACCATTGATGATTTTGCTAAAGTAGATTTAAGAGTTGCAGAAGTCATCGCATGTGAGAAGCATCCGAAAGCAGACAAGCTGTTGGTGCTACAGCTTCAAGTTGGAAATGAGCAGAGACAAGTGGTTTCGGGCATTGCTCAGTTTTTCACTCCAGACGACATGGTGGGCAAAAAAGTCATTTTAGTGGCGAATTTGAAACCTGTGAAATTGAGAGGTATTGAATCACAGGGTATGATTCTCGCCGCATCAGATGAAACAGCCTTAGCCCTCGTGTCCGTTGACATGCCATCAGGCACACATATATCCTAATGGGTTAAAGCCTCCATGAACAAGACTAAACTTGATCATGGAGGTTTTTGTATGCTCAAGTATTTTTCGTGGATACTAAAATGTGTAACATTTATTACCGCATTTATAGGTATGGGCGCATATGATGGTGTAGAATAATGGTCTCTAGGGAGGAAACAAATGGGATACAGAGTAACTGAGAGCGAAATGACCGCTTTATTTCAAGCGCTTAAACAGAAGTATACGATCTTTGGACCCAAAATCCAACAGAATGGCGGCCGGTTTTCCGATGACGCTATTGTCGGCTATGGGCTTCTCGAGAGCATGTCGGATTTGGCTATAACTGAAAAAAGTTACTTTTCTCCTAAGGAAGTGGTGTTTCCCATACGCCAGACACTGTTCTACTTCACGCCTGAAGGTATTTCAGAACCTGAGAGTGAGCAGCAACCTATACTTCTTTTTTTAAGATCCTGTGATATTGAGGGAATCAAAAGACTTGACACAATATTTCTCAACAATGGTCCTGAGCGGGATATCTATTATGAACGTCTGCGTGAAAAGGTCAAGTTTGTATTGATGGAATGCACACAAGGCTTTGACAACTGCTTTTGTGTCAGTATGGGCAGTCAAAACTCAGAAGAGTATGCCCTTGGTTTCAAATCAGTGGGGTCTGAGTTTCTTTTCGATGTGAAAGATCAAGGGTTTGAAGCCTATTTTGAAGGTGCTGCATTGAGTGATTATGTCCCGGTGGGTGTGACAGAGAACAAAATCACCCTTAGAATTCCTGAAATTCGCAGAGAAGACACAATGATTTTTGACCATCCCCTCTGGCAGGAGTATACCCGTAGATGCATCGCCTGCGGACGATGTAACACCTCTTGTATCACTTGTAGTTGTTTTACCATGCAGGACGTGGCCTATGGAGAGGGACGGTTAGGTGAGCGGAGACGGCGATGGGCGGGATGTCATGTGGATGGCTTTTCGGATATGGCGGGAGGACATAGCTTTCGGCGCAAAAATGGCGAGCGAATGCGTTTCAAAACCCTGCATAAGATCAGTGACTTCAAAAGACGGTTTGGGTTTCATATGTGCGTAGGATGTGGACGCTGTACAGACGTGTGTCCTGAACACATTTCATTTTCGACAGCTATCGAAAAAATAAACACAGCGTTACAGGAGGTCTCAAAACCATGAACAATCCCTATGCACTCAAACCTTTTATGATCAAGAGCATCCATAAAGAAACTCAAATTGACTATACGTTTACCTTAGAATATACAGGCGATTTGATTGGGGGACAGTTTTTTCAAGTGTCTGTTCCAGGCGTTGGCGAAGCGCCCATATCCATCAGCGACTTTGGGTCGGGGGCAGTAGACTTGACCATTAGAAAAGTTGGCATTCTGACGGAAGCTATCTTCAATTTAGCGCCAGGAGCTTCTTTATACATGCGTGGCCCTTACGGCAAT
>JBBRGL010000129.1:0-7459 GCA_038240675.1 Peptostreptococcales bacterium | reverse complement strand
ATGTCCATCCTCCGAAAGCTTTGCCCCTTCATCATGAATAACCCCAGCCCATTCCATGACCTTTAGCAAATTGACGAGGGCATCTTCTACAAGGCGGGTTTGATCCGTATCTTCTATTCTCAGCGCATACACGCCCTTTTTCTGTTTGGCATATAAAAAATTATAGAGTGCCGTCCGTAAGCTACCGATATGCACATAGCCCGTTGGACTTGGTGCAAAGCGAACACGAGTCGTCATAACATTCCTCCTCAAATTGTGAATCCCTGTTGACTATCCTTCATTATATCTTATCCCTATGTGATCATCAAGTCATTAAAATCGGATTGAAAGCTTTGATAATCCCATACTCCAGTGGTATGATTCAAGGCTCTTTCATACAAACTAAACAGGCCAGTGCTCTCAATTAAGACAATGGTTTGAAAGCGTGTGCCATAGGTTTCGCTGTCTATAAAAATACTGGACAAAAGCAACTCGATTTCAACCTCTAGTCCCGTCTGCGGCAAGCGCTCTAAATCTGCTTTGACCGCATCCCCTAATATGCCAAACATCTTGTGGGGTGAGGGGTTCTCCAAATTCATAGAACTCAAGAGTTCTGTCAACCGTTCCGTCTTTGGCCACTTGGTCTCTAATAGGTGATTGCTCATAGTATAAAAACCTTTTTTAAGGGTTTTAACTTCTCTTGTCACGTTTGAATAATAGAGCATTTTATTGGCTTTGTGATCATACAGCAGGAGATTGAGTGGATTATAGCCCTGACCTTTTAATGCCAATCCCTTGATATAGTCTTCTAAAGAATCATTTGCACCCAAAAAATCAGAAACCAGCACCCCTCTTGAAGGGCGACCCTTCTCAGTCCGTGCAAAATCCCTATAGTTGGTAATCGTTGCAAATCGACCACTCCCAAGTCCTAACCAAGTGCCCCCAGCTTCTAAGTCTTTTCCGGCCAATAGGCCATTTGCCCACCAATGGGCTGGCATAGAAAGACGTTCATAAAACTCATCGCGATTTGACAAAAAAATCATTTTGTAAATTGAATTAGGCTCATACCAAAATGCAGCTATACACATAGAGTCGTCCTCATTTCTTCAACAAAATACAAAGCATACAAGGCCGTTTTCAGAGGGATAAAGTCATCCTTTTGAAAAACAGCCTCGTGTTTTCATCCATGGTTAAAGTGCCAAATGGGCGTTCCCCAATTTTTCACACTCTAAAACCCCTCTATTCGTTTAAAATCTCGAACCTTTTATAATGCGACGTTTCAGCTAACTCAATAATATCGATGCACTCTACACGACAGAAACCATTGCCCTTCTCTATCATCGTTGCAAATTGATCCATGGTTTCCGATTCTGTCTGGACAGAAAGTTCAACGCTACCGTCATCATTGTTTTTTATCCACCCTTTAAGTCCAAGGGTGTCTGCGGAATTCTTGACAAAGTATCGGAATCCGACACCTTGTACATTTCCAAATATTTTGATCTTATATGTCATATCATCACCTATGAAATTATTACCCCTCAAATCTAAGAGGTAAACAGGCAAAATATTAATTTTAAGTACCTTATTTTTTTGCACCCTCAATAACCAAAGAGATTTTTGACATAACGTGATCGTATCCCTGAAGATCATGAACTTTAGTGCACTGTGAACAGTCTTTTACGTCAGCGCTGTAGCGCATTTGACCGCCGCAAGCTTCCTTGAGCAAGTAGAGAGGACAAAAGCAAAAGAGGCAATTAAATTCCTCTTCTTTGACATTTTTATGGCATGGAAAATATTCGCATTCTCTGTTTTGAAAAAACCGAAAATTATTTTGATGCATCACTTTGCTCCACCTTTTTTATAATAGCGTCTCCCTGCAAAACCTACTCCAGTGAATATAATGCCTGTAATTGCAAGTACAAAGACCATGAGCGGTGCCCCTTTAGCAATATAAGGCATAATGCCCGCTCCACAACAAAACAATATTCCAAGCTTATAAAGCATATCAAAAAATTCAGGTTTCATTGTAGGCTCCTAGTCAGTGTGAGTAAAATCTACTTCTTAACGTCACTTTAGATTACTTATAAAAGAAATCACCTTCTATTTTCTCGTAAAAATCGGCTTTTTTGCCGGCAAAGGGTCTATTGTTGAAAAACAGACACGCCCCTATAGGATTGTTGCCTTCAAGGGCTCTTTTGGCTGCAATCATACTTTCCAGCGAGGGTTCTAAGGTTAAAAAAGCAGTTCGTGTAGTGGGCGGAAACTGATTTGGCGAAAATATGACATCTCTAATGGCGTTCGGAAAACGTGGACTTTCTACTCTGTTGAGTACAACGTTTGCGACTGCCATCTTTTTCCGAAGGCTTCCCGACGGGGATTCCGCCTGAATAATTCTCGCCAACCATAACAAATCCACATCCGTATAAGGCCTTGCATATCTTAGTGCTTGTGGTACTTCATAGTCCTTTTTTAACAAGACAAGGGTAAATGTCCGCTCAAACCACTTGGATTCTAACCCAAAGCTATCCGCGATAAACTGGACAGGCACATAAGTTATGCCATTTTTGATAAAAGGCGCTTTTATGAGGGGAATTTCAGTCAATGGGTTTGTTGTCAAATCTGTACTTGGTGCTCCCTGGAGCGCTTCTGTGGTTGTTTCAGTTGCCGCTTCTGTGGAAGGTTGTGTGTTGTTTTCTGTTGTTTCTTGTGTTGTCGCTGCATTTTTTTTCTCTATGTCAGGTAATCCCATTGAAGACGTTTCTAAGGGTGGTGCCTCTAAAATACTTCCATAGGCAATGGTCTTGCCCACTTGTAGACGGTACAACTTTTCTTGATATTGAATGTAGAGTTCCCGTGTTTCTGGTTTCCATGTCACTACACCGCCTACAGCTTCAGCAGTCACTCGTGCTGCCACGTAAATTTGACCATCTATGAGATAATGGCTAAAGACGTCTTGCACAAAACTAGAATTGACTGCTACACTCACTTCTACCTCTTCGGCAAAGCAAATACTGCTAATGGCGAGCAGTGATAAAAACACGAGAAGCAGTAAACTTCTTTTCATCTTTATCCTCCGATCGAATGGAATCAGTTGTAAATGCACCACTGAAACCTATTTGTTCATTCTAGCACAAATCCATGAGAAGTCAAATTTTTGGCTCCTTAA
Organism: Peptostreptococcales bacterium; assembly: GCA_038240675.1. Lineage (GTDB taxonomy): Bacteria > Bacillota > Clostridia > Peptostreptococcales > Acidaminobacteraceae > JBBRGL01. The sequence goes on along the minus strand of JBBRGL010000129.1, from coordinate 4,314 downwards.
ATATGTAAGAAACCAAGCTTAGACGTTGCAAAATCTATATTTACTTATACTGTAAACGTGTTTTTCCCCTAGAGTTATTCCCCGAAAACTTGCTTTCCGTTGACCAAAGTGGCCACTATTTGAACAGATAAAAGGTCTTCCTCAGAACAGGTCAGAATATCTTTGTCCAGAATCGTCGCATCACCATAAAAACCCACCTTTAGAAGTCCCTTCACGTCTTCGTCAAATGACGCAATAGCCGCCGCGCGTGTATACCCATAAAGCGCCTCGTAGGCCGTCAATTTAAACTGCGGAAAATAACCCCCTTTTGGCGCCCCTTCAAGCCTCTTTCGAGCCACAGCAGAAAATATGCCTTTAAGGACGTCCGTGGTCTCTATGGGTGCATCAGAGCTCATTGGTGCGTTGATAGCATTGTTATAGAAATAACGCCAGTTATAGGAAGTGGCTTCCATCACTTCTCCTACTCTTTCCCTCACAATCCGAGAGTCATAATCTAGAAATATAGGCTGAATATATGCCTGCATTTTTGTAGCCTTAAAGGCCTCAAGAATTTCTTGACTGGTGATTTGGCAGTGGACAATTCCGTGCCGCAATGGATTTTCAGTGGATGAACTGATGGCTTTATAGGCATTGAAAATAACTTCCATAGCACCATCTCCAATGGCATGAACAATAAACTGCTGTTTATACCGCTCCGCCAAATCATAAAATGCTTTTACTTGCTCTACTGTAAAGCAGAGAATGCCACGGGTGGAGGAATCATCTTTGTAGGGCGATGAAAGATATGCTGTACGCCCACCAAGACTGCCATCCAACATGATTTTATAAGGACCTTGCTTTGACCACGATGTCCCTTGACCTGTTCTCAGTCCTTTAGCGAGTAATGCTTCCATATCTTCTATAGAATAGACGAGATTTTGATGGTAGAACCGCATTTTAAGGAGGCTCTCTTCTTCAAGCCGCCTATAGGCTTCCCAAACGTTTTCAAAGTGTGGTTCAACACCATAGCGGACATCATTGGCATGGACAGAACATATGCCTTGAGAGATGAGACGCTCTTGAGCTCTCAAAATGCTTTCCATAAGACTCTCTACAGACTGTCTCGGCATGAATTCATAAATCTGTTTCCTGGCATTTTCAAAAAACACACCATTAAATCTGCCCTCTAAATCTTGGCCATAAGCACCACCTTCTATTTTTTGTGTAACGTCAACGCCCATCGCCTCGGTGGCAAAAGAATTGGTACACATAATATGACCGCAGACCCTTGTAATTATCACCGGTCTATCCGTCGTCACTGTGTCCAAATCCGCATTAATTGGAAACCGTGCCTCCATCCAATTGTCTTGGTTCCACCCATAACCTCTTACAATAGCCGGTTGATCCTTCACCAGTTTTTCTTTTAAGGCCAATAGTGCCTCGTCCAGTGATTTGGTTTGGGACAAATCCACCATTTCCATGGTCTGCCCCAGAGAAATCACATGTAAATGGCTATCACAGAAACCAGGCACCATACAGCGTCCCTTTAAGTCAACCCTTATCGCTTCTGTAAAACCATTACACCCACTTCCAACGGCTGCTATGAGACCCGTTTCATCGTCTATACAGATGTCCTTACAAGTACCTTCTTCAGTCATGGTGTGAATAATCCCGTTGTAATACTGTATGATCATGAGTATCCTCCCTTTATGTTAGTAAAAAAGGTTGCCAGACGGACCTTTGATTCACTCAAAGACGTACTGACAACCCTTATCCTTACCGAATAGGGCAAACGCCTGTTTCACAACCGTCAGCGCCTATATCAAACTGCGTTTCTATTTTCTCAAACTTTTGAATCAACGAAGGTCTAAATGGCTTCATCTGGGACTTTCTTTGGTTATAATCCTCTTCCTCTATAGATTCATAAGGCAGAAGATCGTAAAAATTGTCCTCAAGCGATAGGAAAGATAACGCCATACACTCATCCCAGTGATCCCAAACCCACTCTTCAACAAGATCCCACTCATGCTCTCTCACGTGAACTGTGATTGAGCAGTTATGATCCACATAGTGGTCCATAAAGAGCTTGTAATTCTCAAGCTGTTCAAGGGCTGTCACATCGTATTTAGTCTTGCCATTAGGGGATTTGACAGGGAACTCGACCACTTTCGTGGAGCAAGTCTCCATGTCTTGTCCCACTTCTGGGAAAACAGGATAGCCTAATTCTTCGCAGACTTTTACTAAAGGATCATGTGCATTAATGCGTACACGCCGTATATAGTAAGGAGAATGGGAGTAATGCACACCACTTGATACCGTTGGCAGTTGAGACAATGTGCCTTCTGGTTTGATAGTGGTCACAAGGATTGGTGGATTCTCGCCAATCTCTTGGGCATACATTTCCGATTCGTTTTTTGCAACAGCGCGGAGTTTTCGAAGGATCTCAGCCTGTTCTTCTACAGACAGGTTCAGAGCATTGACCAAATCCTGCCAGCCCGTGAGGGAGCACCCAATCAATTTGTCTCTTTGTTGCACGCTGTCCCACTGTGCCAGTTCAAGTTCAACGCAACTCATGCGGTAACCCGAACGCGCAGACAACCTTTGTGCTCTGAGCAAGCCGTTCAAATCCAATGTTCCATCCTCTCTGACAAAAGCGAACACGTTGACTGTCGTCAAATTACAGAGGCCTTTATCATCGAGGAGTATTTCCCCACATGGATTGACACCATTGAAATTAGGTCTTCTTTTTTCACCCACTTCGGCGTTGACCCATCCTGGCTCACCCGAAAAACGCATTTTTTCAATTTGCCATTTTAGGCGCTCTCTCGTTGGTTTCTTCTTATAATAAATCGAATTGTTACTCATTTGACGGTGAATCATCTCTTTGTCAACAATCCATTGTCCGTCAATTTGCTTATACAAATTGGATTTAGCATCGATGCACTCTTCATCGTCTGCATCCACCAAAACGATTTCAGCCGTTCTGCGAACGCCCCCAACCACTACATTTTCACCGATGATATTGGCGATATCGAGGCAGTCAATGGGGCGCAGTTTTACACGCTTAGATTCTTCTAAAAGGCCACGTTTGGCAATAATACGGTTGATTTTTTCAAACATGGTTTTAAGGCTACTGTGACCACTGGCAGTTCCCCCAAATGTTTTGAGTCTTTCGCCAAGGGGCCGAACATGGTCATAATCCACGATGATGGTTTTAATATTGCGGTACTCAGTGGCATAGATCAATTTAAAGAAGTGGTCTAAAGACTGAACCCAACCCTCTTTAGAATCGCCAATAGTGATTCTAACCGTATTATTGTGGGTGAATTTCACCGAGGAATTGTCTTCTCGCTGATGCTTTTCTGCAGGTGTGTAGTCTTTATGAATCAACTCATAATCTGTACGCACTTTTGGGAGCGTTGCCACATCGTCTTTCAAAATACGCACCCCAACACCAGAACCAATCATTAAGAGGTAGAAAATATCCCTGTAGGCTTCAAAGGAATTCACCACTTGAAAAGCACAGTTGAAGTTTGCCATAGGATAATGACGCGCAACATCCGTGTTTCCCACCCAAAAAGTACGCCCAGACAAAAACTGTCTCAGATTAAATATATTGTCGAAAAGCTCTTCTGCTTCAGATCGCGTCGTTGGCACCAAGCTGCAGTTATACTCAACCGAACGTCTAACGGTTTCCCACCAGAATTCTCTTCTTTTTTCTTCATGTAAAAACCGTGAGTAGGTTCTATAGAATACGAAATTTCCTAGCGCCTCCATAGGGGACGCTTTGTGTTTATACTTGCTTATAAAATCGTCAGACAACAGTCTGTCATCCTTTTTTCGAACGATGCGTGTTTTATCCTGCTCATTGCGGTAAATGATATATTTTTTAGCCACATCTCGGCGGTCAGAGAGCATGAGAAATTCTTCAACCATATCTTGCAGCTCATCCACAACGACAGGTTCGTTGCTTTTAAGAATCCGCGCGAATATTTCTTCTGCGAGTTTTTCACTCAGTACATCATCGACACCTCGTTCTGTTTCCATCATTGCTTTCTCAATGGCATTGATGATCTTGTAGCGATCAAATTCCACCTTTACGCCATTGCGTTTTAAGACCTTAACCATACTGTCCTCCTGTCACTTTATTCGATTTAAACGCCGAAACATCTGTTTTTATAAGGGTCTCAGTACCCCAAACTCCCTGTGAATTTTACCCCCTAGAGTTCGGCTGTTTATCAACATTTTGTGGTCGAGTTACCCCTTGCACACAATATATTGTATCACCAACCCTAAAAGACCACAACACGAAAACCCAAGTTATTTCTCTTTTTT
>JBBRGL010000128.1:0-7506 GCA_038240675.1 Peptostreptococcales bacterium | reverse complement strand
GGTCTGGTTTTTCTTTGGAAAAAATCTCCAAAGCTTCAACGCCGTTTTTAGCTTCGAAAATAGTCAAATCTTCGAATTTTGAGGATAAAAAATCTTTGAGCTGCACGCGAATAAGCATTGAATCATCACATAGTAACAATTTTTTCATTCGGTCCTCCTCTATAATTGTATGAACGCTCTTTCTTGTTCTAATCATCTTTTGATACCCACATTCATATTACCATTTTCACGCGCACAAAAGCTATAGAATTGTGTGAAAATTTCAGAAACTTGTTTTAGGCCCTTTCATCATGAAGATGGCTATTTCTGCGAAGCTTCAATAAAATCGCGAAAAGCAGTATAATTTTTTTTGCTGAGAAGAGCAAAAGCGTCTGTGCCCTTAAGTTGTATTTTATATGAGGTACGGGAGTCATTTAAAATGGACTGAATATGCTGGATATTAACGATGTGAAAACGGCTTGTTTTGAAAAAAGAATGAAGAGGAAGCAGAGGCTCTATGCCCTTTAAAAGAGAGTCGGCTTCAATGACACCTTCTCTTGTATAAATCTGAGTGTGCTTTTGATCCGCTTCTACAAAGAGAATGTCCTTCGCTTTGATAAAAACCGTTTCTTTCTTAGTTTTGATCTCAATGAATTGACCGGGGTCTTGGTATTTAGCCAGAACTCTCAGCAGGGAAGCCTCCAATCGGTTGAAGTCGATGGGTTTTAGAATATAGTCGTCTGCATAGACGTAAAAAGCATCTGCCATGAAATGGGTATAACTTGTGGCAAAGATAATATGGGTGCTTGGTGTATGTAATCGGAGCCACTTGGCGGCGTCAATGCCGTTAACCTTAGGCATTTCAATATCGAGAATCACCACTTCAGGTTTCAAAATCTCCACATAATTTAAGAAATCAACCACGTCAGAAGTGACGTAGTGCACCTCAATAAAGTCTAATTTTTGAAGTTCGTGGGCCATCGATTTGGCGAGTTCAATTTGATCATCAACAATGGCAATTTTTAATTTCATGCTATACTCCCTTGTTAAAGCAGATTTGTTTGTGTGAGGACCTCTATTTATATTATAATGAACCTAAGAGCAATTCACTACATATATTCAGTTTATTTTGGAGGCACTATGCCGCGGGTTATTAAAATGAAAGCATTAGAAGCAGAGGGGATTATGACTGCACTTTGGGCCTATTATCCAGATGCAAAAGCAGAGCTTGATTACAAGAATCCTTTTGAACTTCTCATTGCCGTGATCCTATCTGCACAGTGCACAGACAAAAGGGTCAATCAAGTGACAGAGGTGTTGTTTAAAACCCTCAAGATACCCAGTGACATTGAAAAAATGACATTAACCGAGTTGGAAGAAATCATAAAAATCTGCGGCTTGTTCCATTCAAAAGCAAAGCATCTTTATGAAACGTGTACCCTTCTCCATGAAAAGTTTGGGAACACGCTTCCAACCACAAGAGAAGAGCTGATGACACTGCCTGGTGTGGGACGAAAAACAGCCAACGTCGTCATATCCAACGCTTTTGGAACCCCAGCAATTGCAGTGGATACACATGTGAACCGCGTCTCGAATCGCATAGGTTTTACCAAGTCTCAAACCCCAGATGTAATTGAACAAGACCTGATGAAGCTTTTCAAAAAAGAGCATTGGACGGTTTACCATCACGTTCTCATATTTCATGGACGCAGAATTTGCCATGCAAGAAAACCAAAGTGTGTTCAGTGTGTCATCTCAGACCACTGTCGATATATGAAGAAGGAAGGGTGTTTAAATGATCGAGAAAAAAATGAAGCAACCCAGTGATTTGTTATATGCCTTGGATATAGGAACTCGAAACGTTGTAGGTCTTGTCATGCGAAGAACAGCTGACGATACAGTACAGGTCATTGATTTTGAAATAATCGAACATCCTGACCGTGCCATGTATGACGGGCAGATTCATGACATTGAAAAAGTGGTGAGAATCGTCTCGAAAGTCACAAAAGCTTTAGAAGAACGCCTTTCCTGTAAGCTGACAAAGGTTGCTGTAGCTGCAGCAGGCCGTGCGCTCAAAACAGACAAGGTCAAAATCGCAAGGCGTATTGACGGGACGGAACAGATTACAAAGGGACTTATGGATGCTATTGAAATGGAAGGCATTCAAATGGCTCAGATGAAGCTTGAAAATGTCAAAGAAAAGCATGAGCCCAAGTATTACTGTGTGGGCTATTCAGTGATGCAGTATGAACTAGATGGGGCCATGATTCTGAACCCCCTGGGTCACAGGGGAGAAAGCCTCGGAATGGAAATCATCGCGACTTTTTTGCCCCATATAGTCGTAGACAGTCTCTACACCGTGGTGGATCAAGTGGGCCTTGAGGTCCTCAGTATGACTCTAGAGCCAATTGCAGCTATACAGGTAGCCATTCCTCAAAAATTTCGCCTACTCAATCTGGCGCTGATCGATGTGGGTGCGGGTACATCGGATATTGCACTCACAAGGGGAGGCGCGGTTTTTTCCTACGGCATGGTGGCCGTGGCTGGGGATGCAATGACAGAAGCCCTTGCCAATCATTACCTGCTTGATTTCGAAACAGCTGAAAAACTTAAAATGGCCCTAAAAGATCAGTCCTCTGTCACTTTCAGGGATATAGTGGGCATGTCCTATACGCTGACCAGGGAAGAAATTATCGATGCATTAAGACCAACTATGGAGCGGGTGGTCAAACAAATTGCGTCCAAGGTCTTAGAATTTAATGAAAAGCCCCCCAGTGCGGTTTTTTGTATTGGGGGTGGATGCCAAGTTCCCGGGTTTACAGATCTTCTTTCAGAAGCACTTTCGATCTCCAAAGAGCGGACCGTCATTAAGAGTACAGACAGTCTCGAAAATATTGAATTCCTGTGTGATTTCGCCAGCGGTCCGGAGTTTATTACGCCAGTGGGCATAGGGTATTCTGCATTCAAAGACAAAGAGCAGGATTTCATTACAGTTACCCTCAACGACAAAAGCCTGAGACTTCTGAACTCAAGGCCGCTCAATGTTTCAGATGCCTTGATTTTAGTGGGATACCCGGCCAGACGACTCATTCCCGAAAAAGGAAAAAGCCTAAAAATCGTGGTGGAAGGCAGAGAAAAAGTCTTTCAAGGAGAATCCGGCGTCCCAGCCGAAATTCTGCTCAATGGTATGCCAGTTGCTCTAGACCATTTCATTAAGCACAAGGACAGTATTAAAATAGAACCTGCCATCAAAGGGACAGATGCTGATGTGAAACTGGAAGATCTCCATGAAATCCAACAAACCATCATGCTTGATCGATTGCCCCTCAGTATGGTTGCCGAAGTCAAGGTCAACGGCGACAAGGTGAGTAGCCGTCTTCATACCCTCAAAAATAATGACAAAGTGGAATGCCGTATGATCAAAACTCTCGGCGAGCTTATAGAAATTCACGGCTTACCCAAGGATTTGAAATATACCAAGGACAAAACGCCCCTTGGACATTCAGACATGATCGATGTTAAAGACACCCTCAGCACCCTGAGAGATGTCGAGCCCCTAAAGACAATTGAGCCACAAGTCATGGCAAAAGAAAAGCCAGCAGCGGTGATCAAAGAACCCTTTTGGGTCATTGTCAATGGCAACAAAGTCGAGTTCAGCGGCGACAAAACACGCTTTGTCTTTATCGACGTCTTTGATTACTATGCCTTCGACCGCTCAAAGCCTCAAGGTGTCCTAAAATTGGAGCTCAATGGTCAAAAAGCAGCCTTTCTTGAACCTCTCAACTGTGGCGACACCTTAGAGATAGGATGGATGTAAAAATAAACGCCCTCACCCAAAAGCAATTGCTTGTGGAGAGGGCGTTTTAATCTTATTTCACATTGGCAATTTTTTTGATGATCTGCTCTTCTGTCATGTCTGTCTTGAACTTAAAAGTGCCTGCAGTTAATTTATTGCCTAGTTTTAAATCTTCGACATGCTTGATAAAGGCGTTGACGTCTGTAATAAGGCCTTTTTCTTTTAAAGCTTTAGCGATCGAAAATCCTGTGGCGCCAGAAGGAATAGTAATGGTAATAGTCTGGACAGTGCCTGACGGGGTTACAGCAGGCGCTTCAGTTGTTTCGGGGGAGGATTCAGAAGCTGCTTCCGTATTTTCTTCAACAGGACGATTCGCCGTATCTTCAGTGACTGCCTCTGTTGGACTTAGGGTTTCTGTCTCTTGCTGGCCCTGTTCTGAGGTTTGGTCACCAAAGGTGAATTCAATAGGCATAGACTCGTTGAGCTTCCATGAAACAACATAAAATATGACGGCTACAATTAAAAGAGAGATGACTACATCACTCATATCATACAAAAAATCCTTGACTCTTTCCATTGAAAACCTCTTTCGGCAAATTGACTTGCACTTAAAACCGACTCAGACTACCGTCGAATACACCTTAAGAATACCATAAAAACAAGGCTTATCATAGAATTTCGCAACGAATTAATAAAAATGAATAAAAAACTACCCTTTTCAGGAATTGTTTGTTATAATAAAGCGGAAAGGAGGAAAGACAGTCTAAGACAACTTAATCTATGGCGCCAGAGCTCTTGACAGAGCTGACGAGGACAGGGTTTATCGAATTTTTTCGGCGGGTACCCTGCGGCAAACTCATTGCCGTAAGAGACGGACAAAACTGAAAAGCAATTTTCAGGACAAAGCCGGGTCAGATGAGATTATAATGCAGAGGCACAGTTGACCTATTGTTTTAGGTTTTTTTTGTGCTCAAAACCAGACACTGCAAAGTGTTTTTTGTGCTTTTTGGGATTGAACAGAAGAATAATGGGAATAAGTAATAAAACGACTATAAAATTTAAGGAGAACACTATGTGCGGAGTAGTAGGCTATATCGGCGACAAGAAGGCAGTAGACGTATTATTGGATGGACTCGACAAATTGGAGTATAGAGGGTATGATTCTGCAGGAATTGCTATTTTTGACAAAGGCCGCGTTGAAGTGAGAAAGTTCAAAGGCCGTCTCAAAAATTTGGCAGATCATATTGAAAAGGAGCATTTTGAAGGGACTGTCGGCATAGGGCACACACGTTGGGCCACTCACGGGGAGCCTTCTGATGTGAATGCCCACCCCCACACCAACGAAACAGGCAAGATTGCTGTTATTCATAACGGCATTATCGAAAACTTTGTGGCCATTAAAGAATGGCTCATTGAACACCAAGGCATCCATTTCAAATCAGAAACCGATACAGAGGTCATTGCGCATCTGATTGATTACTACTATGCGGGCGATCTTTTAGACGCCGTCTACAAAGCTGTGGATAGAATGGAAGGCGCCTATGCCATAGGTGTCATCTGTAAATCTGAGCCGGACAAAATAGTCGCCGTCAGAAAAGACAGCCCACTGATTGTTGGCCTTGGCGTTGGCGAGAACTTTATTGCCTCGGATATTCCAGCACTACTCAAGTACACAAGAAATGTTTACCTGATCGAAAATGACGAGTTTATCGTCCTGACAAAAGACGACGTTAAAATTTACAACGCTTTCAGACAGCCCGTTGAGAGAGAAATTTTCAAAGTGACGTGGGACGTTGCATCCGCAGAAAAAGAAGGCTTTGAGCACTTCACCCTTAAAGAAATCTTCGAACAGCCAAAAGGCCTTAAAGAAACCTTGAACAGACGTATGAACGAGGATGGCAGTATTCACTTAGACGGTATCACTTTGACGGCGGAGGATTTGGTCAAAATCAACAAGATCTATATCGTGGCCTGTGGTACAGCCTATCATGCGGGCCTCGTTGGCAGACGTATTTTGGAGAAGCTGACAGGCATTCCAGTAGAAGTGGATGTAGCCTCAGAATTCAGATACAGAGAGCCTTTTATTGATGAAAGAACGCTTTTCATCGCTGTTTCACAGTCGGGCGAGACCCTCGATACCCTTCAGTCTCTCAGAGAAGCGAGAAAAAGAGGCGCGCGCATTCTTTCCATAGTCAATGTGGTGGGCAGTTCAGTTGCAAGGGATTCAGACGATGTGCTGTATACATGGGCAGGGCCTGAAATCGGCGTAGCGTCTACTAAGGCGTTCACGACACAGCTCATGTCCTTCTACCTCATCGCGCTCAATATGGCAAAAACTATGGGACGCATCGATGCAGACCGTTACAAGGCCATCGTCGCTGAGCTCCAGGAAATCCCCGGAAAAGTTCAAGAAATTTTGGACAATGAGATCGTTATCCAAAAGCTTGCAGATGAACAGTTCAATAACGAATCTGTCTTCTTTATGGGTCGTGGCTCTGATGTAGACCTTTCCTATGAAGGCAGTCTGAAACTTAAAGAAATCAGCTATATCAACTCCTTTGCCATTGCAGCAGGAGAGCTTAAGCATGGCACCATCGCTCTAATGAATCAAGGTACTTTGGTCGTGGCTCTCGCGACGCAGGACAAACTCTACGACAAAATGATTTCCAACATTAAAGAAGTCAAAGCCAGAGGTGCTTACGTCGTCGCTATTGCTAAAAAAGGCAATACAGAAATCGAAAAATCAGCAGACCGCGTCATTTATATCCCAGAGATTAGTGACGAACTGGCCCCAATGCTTGCCATCATTCCCCTTCAGCTCTTTGCCTACTATGTAGCAGTGGCCAGAGGCAACGACGTGGACAAGCCAAAAAATTTGGCGAAGTCTGTAACTGTAGAATAAAATGACGATTAAAGACTGGATTGACTATTGCCTTTCTAAGAAAGGCGCACAGGAGACTTACCCCTTTGATGCCACGACCTTGGTGTTTAAGGTAGGCGATAAAATGTTTGGACTGGTCTATGACCATAAGGGTGAAATTGGACTGAATTTAAAGGGGGATCCCCACTTAAATCTAGTTCTCAGACAGGAGTTCAAAAGCGTGTTTCCGGGATATCACATGCATAAGGCACACTGGAATACTGTCTTGATCAACAAGGATGTCCCTGATGCAGAAATATATAGAATGATCGATCTTTCCTATGCTATTGTCTACAAATCCTTGACGAAAGCCGTCAAAGCGCAAATCGAGGAACAGTATGAGTAGTGAGTTTCATCTCCATCTGGGACAAAGTTTAAGACTACTTTTATAACAGGAGGCGAAAGTGGGTCACATCACAGCAAAAAAAGGCTACTCAGAGCTTGTCAAAAGGCTCAACCGATTTCCACAAGGTGCGCCGCCAACGGAGACGCTTTACAAAATTCTAGAGATTTTATTTGACGAAAGAGAAGCAGAACTGGTTTCAAAACTGCCCATACAGACGTTTACTGCACTTGAGGCCTCAAAGCGATGGGATATGCCTATTGAAGAGGCTGTTCAGATTCTAGACACATTGGCGAGACGGGCGCTCCTAATGGATTTTGACAAAAAGGGCTCTACCTATTACGTTCTGCCACCGCCAATGGCAGGCTTTATTGAATTTTCTATGATGCGCATGAGAAAAGACATCGATCAGCACAGCTTGGGTCAGCTTCTCCATCAGTATATGAATGTGGAAGAGGATTTTATCAG
>JBBRGL010000127.1:0-7512 GCA_038240675.1 Peptostreptococcales bacterium | reverse complement strand
GTGGATTTGAAACAACCACGTCGCAGCTTCCTTTTCCAAGGTGGAGAGAAGCCATAGCCATGTCCATGGGATGTATGTCTATCTGATGCTCGAGATGGTTGAGTATTATACTGCGTGCAGCCATTTCCGCCACGTCTGCCTGAATTTCAAACCCATGTATGTGGCAGTTCTCACTTCTCAAGCTCAGTAAAAGGGGAATAATCCCCGTTCCTGTGCCGAGATCTGCAACGACTGTCCTTTTTTTGATCTGGGTGAAAGCACTGAGGAGCACAGCATCAATCCCAAAACAAAACCAGCTGGGGTTTTGGATGATTTTGAGTCCATTGAGCTGCAAGTCGTCGATCCGTTCATACGCTTTAATTAGGGGGTTAATGCTACTCTTCATAGCTGCTCAACCTCAATCTTGAAGCTTCATCAAACTTGGATCTACAGTCTCTAAACTATCTTTAATTTGTGTCACGTTTTTTCTTTTTTCATAACGGATAATGTCTTTATTCTCAAATTCATGAACTTCATTGTCTACGGGCTTTTGTTTCGAATCTGGATCGCCTTGATTAGGGTGCAACTTGACCTTGACCCGCTCTCGAATGGTATTGGTATGAATGACCAATGCGTTTCCAAGAGGAGTTTTGACGTTTTCACCGACCCGGGGCATCTCTTTTAAGAGTTCAGAATACGTTTCGTATTCATAGCGCAGGCAACACATCAAACGTCCACAAATGCCCGAGATTTTTGTAGGGTTAAGGGACAAATTTTGGTCCTTTGCCATTTTGATAGACACTGGATCAAAGTCTCCCAACCAATTTGCACAGCAAAGGCCCACACCGCAAGGGCCTATGCCATTCATCATCTTTGCTTCATCTCGAACGCCTATCTGACGCAGTTCAATACGCGTTCTAAAAACAGCTGCCAAATCTTTAACCAGCTCTCTAAAGTCCACTCGACCATCAGCTGTGAAATAAAAAATGACCTTATTGTTGTCAAAAGTATACTCTACATCGATGAGTTTCATATCTAATGCATGTTCTCTAATTTTGCTTTGACAGACTGTCAAAGCTTCCTTTTGCTTTTCTTTGTTGGTTGCATTGAGGGCGGTATCTTCTACAGTCGCAATTCGGATGACTTTTTTGAGTGGCGATACCAAATCTGCTTCTTTGATTTCTTTGGGTCCAAGGACTACAGCGCCAAATTCTATGCCGCGAATGGTCTCGACGATGACATCTTGTCCTTTTTCAATCTCATGTTGATCAGGATCGAAATAATATATTTTTCCTGCTTTTTTAAATCGAACACCTATGACTTTAATCACGATTTACCTCCTGCAATGTATGGCTTAGCACATCCATCACCAGTAATGGCTGTACTAAGCGCTCTAGGCTTCTTTCAGCCTTTTCAACTGCGTCTAACATCGGCAGCACTTTTCTTGGATTTATCTTTTGTGAAAGGGACATCATTTGAATTTTTGCATCTTTGAGAATGCAGTGTGAAAAAGCCTCTTGCTGGATGACCAATACGTCTCTGAGGCAAAGTCTCAATAACATCAAGGCCAAACTGACATTTGTTTTGTCTATTTCCTGTCGGTCTAGCTTCCTCAGTGCATTTAATGCACTTCTATCTATTATATCACTAAACCACCCAATAATAAAATCGCGCATTTGCATGAACTCAGGGTCCTTAGCAATTTGCATGGCGCGTTTGGCTGACCCCTCTGACATCCCGGCTATGTCCTCAAGCGACATTGTCGATTCCACATGATTTGCAACAAGAAGCTCTTTAATGTGAACGTTACTCAGTGGATTCATACTGTGGCTTTCCACCCTTGAATGGATGGTTTCGAGTAAGTCGCTTGGTCTATGGGTGACAAACAGAAGAATCACATAACTCGGCGGTTCTTCTATGGTTTTAAGAAGTCGATTTTGAGCTTGTTCCGTTATTTCATGGGCATTGTCCACTAAGACGACCTTATACCGAGATTCTAGTGGCTTAGTCCTCAAGAATTCCTGCATAGCCTCTACATCTTCAATTTTGATGCTGCCTTCCTCTTGACCCATGCACCAAAAGTCAGGATGATTGCCCTCAGCCATTTTGCGGTTGATCAGTTCTGAGATGTTCTTCGCACCTTTAGCCAAAAGCTTTTCTGCAAAATCGAGAGCTATACTTCTCTTACCTATGCCCTCTATGCCATAAAACAAATAAGCGTGGGACAATCGATCGTTTTTTAAAGTGGTCTCTAAAATATTTTTGACGCGCTGATGCCCAAGGATTTGACTAGTCATTTGGAGTCCTTTCTAAATACCGTAAAATCTCAGAAGACAAAGCTTGTGTGCACGCCTCAAAGGAATCGTTTTCAAATACAGTTGTTATACTGGCTGCTTCTAAGTGCAAATCACTGAAATCCTCTAAATCGGCTTTAACACGCCTCTTTAACTCTTCGTATTGAGGCGCTGATTGGTTTGCTTCTCTTTGAGTCGCCCGCTTTATGCGCTCTGTTTCTTCCACTTTAATATAGAGAGGAATCACTTGCGAGGCCCCAAAATACGCTTTAAAGCTCTTATATGCCTCAAGGGTTATGATGGTCAAATAGGCATTCCGAACCAGGTCGATTTGTCCGTCATCTACTGTGGCATAATGCCAAAGGCCAAGGGCTGTATCATAGATGCGCCGCTCAATTATTTTACCCTTTTCTGCAAATACTTCAAGGGTTTCAAGAGAGACGAAATGATACTCGACACCGTCTATTTCTTGAGTGCGCTTCGGCCTTGTGGTGTAGGGTACAATCGGTCTCAGTGAATTGGCGAACTTTTTTTTCAAGGTGAGAAATAGGGTGTCTTTTCCCGTTGCCGACATGCCCATGATACAAAAAATATAGCCCATCTTAGTTCCCCTTTAGACTTGATCTTTGACGACGACGATGCACTCTTTCGCCACGCCGTTGACTTGCTTTTGACTGATGATCTTTAAGACCTGCTCAATGCGAGCCGCAGTCATCCGTTCTCCTGGAAGTATTAAAGGTACACCAGGAGGGTAAGGGACAATAGCTGTTCTTAGTATTCTTCCTTCTGATAGCACCAACAGCAGTTCCTCACCGGTTGCATTAAAAGCATCCGAAAGCGACAGCACAGGGGTGTATTTTGAGCTGTGGAGTGCTACAGGTGTACTTTCTACAATATGCTTCGGCGCATCCATGGCAATTTTGACAAGTGCTTCTTCTAGGGCTTCGATTTCTGCATTGCTATTCAATAAGCTGATTATAGCGAGGACAAAATTTTGACTTGAAAGCTCCATCTGAATGCCGTAATGATGCCTTAGCGTTTGCTCGAGTTCATGCCCAGACATATGAAAGGGTTCTGAAGGGATAATCCAGCGTAGGGGATCTGGATTATAGCGCTTGAATGTCTGTTGCAAGTCCTTTAGGCCAATTTTGCGACTCAGATTCTTGCGGGTTTTCTGCAGTTGATCACATAGCCCTTTGATCAGCCTTGGCCCATGAAGGGTTGCAAAGTGGACAGCATAATCAATTGAATTCATGAGTACATAGGAAGGACTACTGGTCTGTAGTACCTCCAGTTGAAGCATGATTTTATCGATGGACACTCGAGATGTACATACATGCAGCACAGCGGCCTGAGTCATTGCTGGTAAGGTTTTGTGCGTGCTTTGGCAGACCATGTCAGCTCCACGATGAACTGCACTCTGAGGAAGGTGTTCAGAAAAAGCAAAATGTGCCCCATGTGCTTCATCTACAAGAAGGGGAATGTCCTTATCATGGCAAAGGGCAGCAGCGGCTTCGATGTCCAAGGTGAGTCCATAATAATTTGGCGATGTCAAAAGTACTGCACCGATAGAGTCGTCGGAGTCCAAAACATGCTTCAAATCCTTGAGTCTAATGCCTTTCGGAATTTCAAGTTTCTGGTCATAGAGTGGCTCGAGTATGAGTAGGGGGATATCAAATAGTGCACAGGCATTGTAGACACTTTTGTGTGCATCACGCTGAATGACTATTTTTTTCCCTTTTGGAACAGCTGCACGCATCATAGCATGAATGCCGCAAGTTGTTCCATTCACCAAAAAAAAACTGTGCAAAGTTTTATAAGCGTCCCTAGCACGCTCCTGCGCTTCTTTTAGAATTCCGGTAGAGTAATGGAGGTGATCTGTTCCTTCTATTTCCGTTGTATCGATCCGCATAAGCGCTAAGTCTTGCATGGCCTTATACTTGTGGCCAGGTGTATGAAAAGAGACTGTATAACTCCCTAGGATCTTACAGAGATCATCATAGAGTGGATTTCGCAAGAATGGCCTCCTTTAGCTCATCTGAGGGTTTAATGACATATTTTTTGCCCTGCGTCGTCCTTAGAAGACATAAGCCCACTTTTTCGTGTCTATGGCAAAACCAAAGGGTGTGATTGACTTTATCTGACAAATCATAACTTTCGCAGGTGCTAATCTCTTCCTTATGAATCACAAGGTAAACGTGATTGCCTTTCCCTAGGATGCGCTCTAAATGAAGGGCCTCGTCTATCCACTTGTATTCAAAAGAAAGAAAACTGTCTTGAATGAAAAGATAAAAAGACAAGCCAAGTGCAGCCGTAAGGACAAGTCCCACAAACGATGCATACTGAGTCATAGGATTAAAGATGTTGATCAGCACGACTAACCCTTGATATCCCAAAATATAGACAAAGATAGTGAACACGTTCAATTTTTTCTTTGCAAATCCCTCGATAATCATCGCTTCTTTCCCTTCCTTTTCTTTTCATTGCGCTTTTTATGTCCATAAATCATTTGCTTGAGATCTTTAAATATCCACAGAAAATAACCCAAGAGGATTACCATGATTAAAGCACCCAAAATATAATTTATATAAATCATGTATCAATCTCTCCTTTTTTTATGAATTCCTTCATATTATTTTGTTGAAATCATCAAGAACTTACGTAAATAATAGTTTCTGATGAATATACACTATGATATTAAGTCGATGTTCCAAAAAACCTTATATCGCCTCTTTTCAATCCGTCTAAAATCTGATACGCTTTGCATAGCACACATCACTTGTGATTTGCCCATCGCATATTGCAGTCTACTCTATCATATCATTTTTCTTACTCTAGGGAAATTGATTCGTTGAAGGAAAGGCTGTTCGTTGGGCCAACACTTATAAGGAGCCCATTATGCTATCTGAAAAAGCGAAGCACTTAACACCTTCCCTAACCCTTGGCATCAGCACCAAAGTGAAAGAGCTTAAAGCACAGGGTCTCTCCATTCTGGATCTCAGCATAGGCGAGCCTGACTTTATGACGCCAGACGCCGCTAAGCAAGGTGGCATCTTTGCCATTGAAAACAACAAGACAAAATACGATGCAGCCATGGGCAATATTGACCTCCGAAAAGCGATCGTCAATAAGCTTAAAGTGGAAAACAACCTCGCGTATTCTCCAGGGGATATTGTGGTGTCAAGCGGCGCAAAGCATGCCATTACCAATGCACTTATGGCAGTGACAAACCCAGGCGATGAGGTCCTAATCCCCGTTCCCTACTGGGTCAGCTACCCTGAGATGGTAAAACTCACTGGCTCTACGCCCGTCTTTGTCGAAACAACGGCAGCGAATGGCTACAAGCTCACACTCGAAGATCTAAAAGCTTCCATTACGCCAAAAACCAAAGCTATTTTCATCACCAATCCATCAAATCCATCGGGAATTGTCTACACAAAAGAAGAGCTTACGCCGCTCGTCGACCTTCTCGTATCGCACAACATCATCATCATTGCAGACGAAATTTATGAGCGCATTTGTTATTTGGACACTTACACCAGCGTCGCTTCTCTGTCTGAAGCCGCCAAAAATTTGACCATTACAATCAATGGCACTGCAAAATCCTTAGCGATGACGGGCTGGCGCATCGGCTACACCGCATCAAACACAGAACTCGCAGTGGCTATGGGCAGCATCCAGGGCCATTTAGTCTCGCACCCGAGTACTATTTCTCAGTACGCTGCTTTAGAGGCCCTAAAAAACTGCGAAAGTGATATTCAAAACATGGTCAAAATCTATAGGACCAGAAGAGATCGAGCCCTTGAGCTTCTCGCTGGAATTACTGAACTTTCCGTGATTCGTCCCGATGGCGCTTTTTATGTCTTCATCGACATTTCTAAACTCAGACAAAAAATCGATGCTGAAAGTCTTTCACTGGCTGTTTGCGATCGTCTTCTTGAATCCTATCAAGTCGCCTTTGTCCCAGGTATTGCCTTTGGAAATGACAATTTTATCCGCATGTCCTACGCGACTGATTTAGGCACCATTGAAGAAGCTATCTCGCGGTTAAGTACGTTTGTATCCAGCCTTTAATTGCCCTTGATTAAAACTGAATTTGACCCCAAAACAATCACACAGAATAGAATCATTAAAGGCGCTCTATCACAAGTATTCACTGGTGACAGAGCGCCTTTTCACGCGATTTATTTTACTTTGTGATGGTCGTCTTTCCTTGGAGATAGGGTCTTAAAACTTCAGGAATTGTCACAGAACCATCAGCTTCTTGGTAATTTTCTAAAATGGCAGCTACAGTACGTCCTACTGCTAGACCAGAACCATTGAGTGTATGGACATGCCTTACTTTTCCCGTCTGCTGATCTCTATAGCGAATATTGGCGCGACGCGCTTGGAAATCTTCAAAATTTGAGCATGAAGATATTTCTTTATAAGCATCATAGCTAGGGAGCCAAACCTCAATATCATATGTTTGAGCTGAGCTAAATCCTACATCTCCACCGCAAAGTCGAATCACGCGGTAAGGTAGGCCAAGGCGCTTCAAAACTTCCTCTGCAGCGTTTGTCAATTTCTCAAGATCTTCATAGGATTTTTCGGGTTCAGTAAACCTAACGAGCTCAACTTTGTTGAATTGATGTTGCCGAATAATACCGCGGGTATCCTTGCCTGCAGAACCTGCTTCTTTTCTAAAGCAAGGTGTGTAGGCAGTATGGCATATAGGAAGGCTCGTTTGATCGAGAATTTCATCTCGATACAAATTCGTCACTGGCACTTCTGCTGTAGGCACAAGGAAAAAATCTTTTGCTGGAATATGGAACATATCGTCCTCAAATTTAGGGAGCTGTCCTGTTCCTGTCATGGCATCGCGGTTGACCATAAAAGGCGTCATCACTTCTTCATAGCCGTGCTCAGTCGTATGGAGGTCAAGCATAAAATTGATCAGTGCTCTTTCGAGCTTTGCACCCATTTTTTTGAGCACTGTAAAACGACTTCCTGCAATTTTAGTCGCTCTTTCAAAATCCAAGATATCCAACTCGACACCAATATCCCAGTGGGCTTTTGGTTCAAAACTAAACACACGCGGCGTCCCCACTCTTCTGACTTCCACATTATCCTCTTCACTGGTTCCTTGAGGTGTTGAATCATTGGGAGTATTGGGAATGCCCATAATAAGGGTGTCAATGGCCGCTTCAATCTCTGAAACCTGCGCATCTAGCCCCTTGATATCATCTGCTAAAATCTT
>JBBRGL010000126.1:0-7641 GCA_038240675.1 Peptostreptococcales bacterium | reverse complement strand
GCCCTCAAACCTCTTCATGAAAAATATGGCATCAAGCGCATTGTGTATTCAACCTATCAATCCGTTTCAGGCTCCGGTGTCAAAGGAATGCTCGACCTTGAAAATGGCTTGAAAGGCGATTTAGTCCCACGCAATTACCCTCATCCAATCGCCAACAATTGTCTGCCACAGATTGATTCCTTCTTGGAAAATGGCTATACTAAAGAAGAAATGAAAATGATTCTTGAAACGCAAAAGATCCTCGATGACTACACTTTAAGAATAACCGCTACAACTGTTCGTGTTCCTGTGTTCCGTTGCCATTCAGAATGCATCAACGTTGAGTTGAAAACCGCATTTGAAATTGAAGACATCAAAACCCTTTTTGAAACTGCAAAAGGCGTCGTTTTGAGAGATGACCCACAAGCTTCAATATACCCTCTCGCTTCTGAAGCGACAGAGAGAGACGAAGTATTCGTCGGTCGTATCAGAAGAGATGAATCCGTCGACAACGGCATCAATATGTGGGTAGTCGCTGACAACATCAGAAAAGGTGCAGCGACTAATGCCGTTCAAATTGCAGAATACATGATAGAGCACAACATGATTTAAAGTCTCATATGCATGCTATATGAAAGGAGACATCCATTTGAATATCATTCTTTCTGGTCACAACGGGGCAATGGGAAAGGTCCTCCGCGAAGTGATCTCTCAGTACCCAGAACATTCAATTGTGGCAGGCATCGATCAATCCACTGATCCAAGTTCTCAATCACCTGTTTTCAAAAGCCCTCTTGAAGTGACTCAGACAGGTCATGTCCTCATTGATTTTTCTCATCCCTCATTGCTGCCTTCCCTTATTGAATTAGGCCTGCGAACTGGGACACCTTTGGTGATTTGCACCACAGGTCTCGATGAAGACGCTTTGAATCAGCTGGCCCAAGCTTCAAAGACTATCCCCGTTTTCCATTCGGGCAACATGTCCTTTGGCGTTCATATTTTGCAGGATATTTTAAGCACCTATTCAAAACTACTCTATCCTTCCTACGATATCGAAATCACCGAAAAACACCATCGCCGCAAAGTAGATGCCCCTAGCGGGACTGCTCTCATGTTGGCGGAGTCCATTCAAAAGAATCTCGACGCCGATTTAACCCTTCAAATGGGACGTCACGGCAAAGACGCCAAAAGGCAACAAACCGAAATTGGCATGCACGCTGTCAGAGGGGGTACAATTGTGGGTGAGCATTCTGTCCTCTTTGCAGGCGAAGATGAACTGATTGAGTTCAAACACGTCGCCCTATCCAGACGTCTATTTGCCACCGGTGCGGTAAAAGCATCCGAATTTATTATTCAAATGGAACCTGGCCTTTATGCCATGAGTGATGTCATACACTATTTTAAGTGAGGTGAACTATGCAGCAAGATTACGATATGACCAACCCTTATGAAATTGCACGTTTTATCAAAGACGCTAAAAAAATGACCCCTGTTAAAGTGTATATCCAGGGCGAGCTTGCCAGTATTTCCTCTCCCGCCATCAAAATCTTTGGCCAAGGCAATTCCTGGATCCTCTTTGGTGAACATGACGATATTGAAGTGTTTCTCAAAAATAATATGGGCTTAATCGTGGACTATGTCATCGAAAATGATAGACGCAATTCTGCCATCCCCATGCTTGACATCAAAAAATTAAACGCCCGCATTGAACCCGGTGCTATCATAAGAGACCGTGTAAGCATCGGAATGAACTGCGTTGTAATGATGGGAGCAGTGATCAATATCGGCAGTTCCATTGACGATGGCACTATGATCGATATGAACGCAGTGCTAGGCGCTCGCGCAACTATCGGAAAGAACTGTCACATAGGCGCTGGAGCGGTCATCGCTGGCGTTTTAGAGCCCCCTAGTGCAACGCCAGTCATCATAGAAGACGACGTGCTTGTCGGTGCCAACGCCGTTGTTCTCGAAGGTGTCCGCGTGGGCAAAGGATCTGTTGTCGCCGCTGGCAGTGTGGTGACGGAGGATGTACCTCCTGGTGTTGTAGTGGCAGGTACACCTGCACGCATTATCAAAGACAAAGATGCAAAAACAGCTGAAAAAACAAAACTGTTGGATGATCTCAGAAAATAATGCAATAAAGGCTTTATCAGAAGTATTAAAACTTTTGATAAAGCCTTTATTTTTAGTCTTCAAATGCAAATACATAAGGTACATTTCGGTAATAATCCCCATAGTTAAGGCCGTAACCGACGATGAATTTGTCGGGCACTTCAAAGCAGATGTAATCCGGTACATACGCCACTTGTCTTCTGCTGGGTTTGTCAAGAAGGACACAACTTTTGATTGAATTGGGGTTTTTCGTTTTAAGGTGTTCGATAACACTTTTCATGGTGATGCCTGAATCCGTAATATCATCCACCACTAGCACATCGTAGCCGTCTAAGTCCTCTTCGATATCCTTGGTAACCTTTAAAAGCCCAGTGCTTGTCTCTGAATGACCATAGCTGTTTGTAATCATAAAATCAATTTTGACCGGCAGATTAATTTCTCTCACTAAATCCGCTGTAAAAATAAAACTCCCTTTCAACAAAGAAATAACAAACAATTTTTTTCCTGTATAAATCTGAGTCAATAAAATTCCCATTTCTTCAACTCGGGTCGCTATTTGCTGACGTTCGAGTAGTGTCACTTCACGTTTATTCTCAATGCTCATGGTATGCCTCCAATCGTTATACTACCCATTGTAAGAAAATTTTGAGTGGATGTCAAATAAGGAATATTGACTTATAAATGAATCGGGTAACGCGTTGTAAATTGTTTGATTGATAAGCGTTCATCGTCTGTTTGATTTTTCTGACAACGCGCTATTGACTACTTTGCACACTGTTTTTGACAAATACTTAACAATTTCTTGCCATTTATGCGTTGTAATGATACCTCATTCCCTTTAAAATGAGCTGTATCAACAAAATCAGGAGGTCATTATGGGAGAACTCAGAAAGAAAAAAGCAGTCACCCTTGAAACATTTGTATTCCTCGCACTATTGTTTGGCGGTTTAGGCTATATGTCCTACATTATGGGACTGGGCACTTTATTTACAGTCATCATGAAAACAGCACATGCGTTGCTACTGGATACTGTCTTCTTTATTTTGGCCATTGCCGTCTTAGCTGGGGCACTTTCAGCCCTTTTATCAGAATTTGGCGTCGTCGCACTCATCAATTATATTATTTCACCTATTATGAGACCCCTTTATGGTCTTCCCGGAGCCGCCTCCATTGGCGCCATCACCACTTATCTCTCCGACAATCCAGCCATCATATCCCTCGCGAAGGACAAATCCTTTAGCAAATATTTTAGAAATTATGAAATTCCCACCCTTTGTAATTTAGGCACGGCGTTTGGTATGGGCCTTATATTGACAACTTTTATGATCGGTCAATCCCTGGACGGTTCATTTATTATTCCTGCTATCATCGGAAATGTCGGCGCCATTGTGGGTTCCATTGTCAGTGTCAAACTTATGCTGCATTACACAAAACAGTATTACAACGTCTCTAAAGAAGAATACACATTACACCTCAAAGAAAAAGACGCCTACCACACCCTGAGAGAAATTCGCTCTGGAAATGCTTTAGAGCGTTTTTTAGAAGCTATTCTTGAAGGGGGCAAAACAGGTGTTGATATGGGTATGGCCATTATTCCTGGCGTACTTTTTATCTGTACAGCAGTTCTCCTGCTCACCTTTGGACCGTCTGTGGAAAACGGCGTTGCAGTTTACAAAGGCGTTGCTTTTGAAGGTGTCGCTGTTCTTCCCATGCTTGGAAAGTTCATCAACCCTCTCCTCCAACCTCTCTTTGGCTTTACGAGCCCCGAAGCATTAGCCTTCCCCATTACGTCACTAGGCGCTGTCGGTGCAGCCATGGCTCTTATCCCTAAATTCTTAAAAGAAGGCCTTATTGGACCAAATGATATCGCTGTTTTTACAGCCATGGGCATGTGCTGGAGTGGCTACTTAAGCACACATGTTGGCATGATGGACGCCCTTGGCGTTCGCAAACTGGTCAACAAAGCCATTTTTAGCCATACCCTCGGCGGTATAGCTGCCGGAATCTCAGCCCATTATATTTTCTTACTGGTCACTTTTGTAATGAATCTCTAAAACAATTTCAAGTCATTAAAAAAGCTGTCTCAACCCGAAATGCTTTCGGATATGAGACAGCTTTTTTTAGTGTGTAATGATGCTGAGGATGGTTTGATCCATTGAATGCATACCTTCAAGCGCTATTCTCCCTAAGTTTGCAATGGACTCATCTGCAGTTACACCCAGTATCCCATTGCCTTTTGTGAGGACAAGACCCTCTTTTGCTAATATTGCGGTTTGGACGGCTGTAGAGGCACTTGTAGCAAGTTTGAGCGAACAGCCAATTTTAGCGCCGTCACAAATCATGCCACTTAGATCTGAAAGCATCGCTTGGACGCTATTTTCCATTTGATTAAAGTCGCCGGACATGAGATAGACAAGACCTGCGCTTGCACCTGTTGCTGCCGCAACTCCACAAGCACACATAGGCGATAATCGTCCAATGGCATTTTTGATTTTTCCATTGACTAGATGACTAATGGCTATTGCTTTAGCCAATTTTTCTTCACTGACTTTGGAGTATTTTGCATATACCGCCAGAGGAATAATTGCGGCGATACCATTATTGCCGCTACCATTCGATGTCATAATTTCGACATCTTCACCCGACATGCGGGCATCAGAAGCGGCCGCAGACATCATGAAGGTTTCATTCGCTAAGTCCATACCAAGATATCCCTTGCTAATGGCCGTTTGCATTTTTTGACCTAGACCTAATCCCGATCCGAGCTCAAGTCCTATCTTTGCAGCTTTAATATTCATTTCTATTCCTTCAATGAGAAAAGCGGTTTCATCATACGAAAGCGTCTCCACACATTCTATGAGCATCTTCAAGGATGTCTTGTAAATAGAATTATCTATTTTTTTTTCTTGACTGGCTTCCCCTTCAAACAACACAAGTGTATTCTTCATGAGTTTAGTGAGTTGATCATGTTTTCCTTTGATTTCAGCGAGGGCATATCCATCTGTACTGTAAACCTCCGCTTTTAAAAATATGCGTTCTTCAGTGTCCAATACGTAAATTTCCACTGAACCTGCATCAACAAGTTCTTGAGACTTGCTAATATCTTGGGGCTTGAGTTCTTTAAGCAGTGTCAATTTTTTTTCAGAATCACAAAAAACACCTAGAGCTGCAGCCGTTTCAAGACCTATAAAAGATGTTCCTGGTATGCCTACGTTAAGTGCATTTTTGTAAATGTTAGGACTAAGTCCCACGCGTATTTTTTTGACTTCGCCATCAAGTGCAACTGTGGCATGGGCTACAACAAGAGCAATAGCAACGGGTTCTGTACACCCCAAAGCAATTTTAACTTCATGGTGGAGTGTTTGTAATATATTTTCTTTTAGCGTCATAGTATCACCTCGTGAATTATCAATGCAAAATAGATGCCAACTCAAAAAAAACATAAAAACCTCACAAAAGACGAGGTTTTCAATGTTGTATTCTCATATTGAGATTTTTTATTTTATTTTTTGAGATTTTTGAGACGTCTGTAGACGGTCGCTCTGCTTATAGAAAGTAACCCTTGAACTTTCTCAAGCCCTTTTGAACCAGTCCCATATTTTTGAATAGCTTCTTTGAATAGAACATCTTTTGACATGACGCACTTTGGCATCTCTTCATTACACATTAGATGTCGGGGCAGATTGCGCACCTCAATACCTTGATTGACCCCAAAACTTAAGGCGTATGCCACTGCATTCTCGAGTTCTCTCACATTGCCATCCCAGTCGTAAGTGGACATAATCGTCATGGCTTCTGGGCTGATTTTAGCAATTTGTTCTGAGTCATTAGGTCTATATTTATGGATAAAAAAACGTACCAATTGAGGAATATCCGTTCGTCGCTCTCTCAAGGTGGGAATATCTATGGGAAACGTTGAAATTCTGTAGTACAAATCTTTTCTGAAGGTACCAAGAGTGATTTTATCCTTGAGGTTTTGATGCGTTGCGCTGATGATTCGCACATTGACATGATGTCCGAAGTGAGCACCTACCCTTGTTATATAACCATCTTGCAACACCCTCAAAAGCTTTGCTTGAAGAGATAAGGGCATATCGCCAATTTCATCAAGAAAAAGCGTTCCCCCATTGGCCAGTTCAAACTTTCCAGCCCTACCCGACTTTGATGCACCTGTAAACGCACCTTCCTCATAGCCAAATAATTCTGCTTCTAACAAATGTTCCGGAATTGCCGCACAGTTAATGGCAATAAAGGGCGCAAATTGACGGTCACTGGCATGGTGAATGCCCCTAGCAAAGAGCTCTTTCCCAGTGCCACTTTCTCCTAAAATCATAATGCTTAAATCCGTTTGGGCACCTCTTGTCGCTCTGTCAATTGCGTCTGTAAATAAGGGGTGGTTGCCGACAAGGTCCTCTAACTTAACAGGTTTTGCATAACTTTGAACGGCTTGATACATGCCTAAAATCGATTTTGAATCCTCAAGAACAAATACAAATTGCGCATTTTCATGTGTTTGTTCTCCGTAACGCCTGTAAGTTCCAGTCAAAATCTCGCCTTCATTGTCTAGGGCATATCTTAGGTTTTTATGCAGTGGTAGAGATTTTATTTTACAGGATACTTGGAGCAACTGGGCTACGTTTTTTTGAAGCGCACTCTCTGTTTTAAAATAAATCAAACTCGCTTGATTATAACGCACAATTTTTCCCATTGCATCGCAAGAAATCATAGGCTTTTCTATGGCTTCAAAAATAAAATGAAGTTCATTTGCCATCATTTCAATGTGAAGGGTTTTTTGCTTCTCTACGAGTTTTATTGCGATTAATTTGGCAATATGATTTAAGAAATTAAGAAGCTCCTCTTTTTTCATCATCAGTGCATTCTTTTCTAACGCTGTAAAAGCAATGAGTCCTATGACGCCTACAGCAGCGCCGTCTATGCTAATGGGTGCACAGGCTAAAGCGTATTCCGTACAGCTATTGCGGTCAGAGCAATCAAGACACATGTCATCTACGCGGGGATGTTCGATGATAAAGGCTTTGTTGTGCGTCAATGCATGGGCAAATACAGACTGCTGGTCAATTTTTGCATATTGCTTTGAAGTCTCTGTCGATACCAGTCTCACAAATTCATCATCGACAATTAACACCTCTGCGCCGAGTATACTTTTAATAGTCTCTGCAAATTGATCTAAGTCTTCGGATATTGTCTTTAGAGCATACATTTTCGCCTCATTTCACTCGGTTATTCATTTGATTTAAAAGTGTAATAATCTCTTTCAATAAAGTGACAATAGTGTTCAGCGTATATTGAAACGAGATCAGTATCAAAAAACCCATGACGATGACGATGACCGTATAATTCATATTATTCCTCCCAGTGATAATGCCTCAATCCATCAATACTCAACAAGGTTTTGTCAAGCTGATCCAAATCCTGCGTATGAACTGACAAATAAGCAGTATCCCCATCGCTGATGTACCGCTTGTCGGGATGCGCTTTAAGGTAGTCCATCCAATCGTTGAGGCCAAACTTGCCCTCTTCACAGGTCAC
>JBBRGL010000125.1:0-7646 GCA_038240675.1 Peptostreptococcales bacterium | reverse complement strand
TGAGCGGGTTAAAATCCATATGAAAAGGCGATAAAGCAGGCTTCCATCCAACGTTGACAATGCTCGCCATATGGTATTGATATCCCTCTATTTGGCTATTGACCAAAGCTAGAATTGCATCTTGTTCAAGAGGTCTCACACCGTAGGGAATGGACAGAAGTGATACAGACTTACCACTCCACTGTTCGAGTAAGTTATTCATTGAGCCAATTTCTGTCGAAATACCCTTGGCATCTAATTTGGAGAGGGCCTTGTGAGACGTAGTATGGTTGCCTATTTCAAAGCCTAAATCCACAAGGGCTTTGAGCTTCTTTTCAACAGTTTTTCTTTGTCCAAAAGGCGTCGGACCTGTCAGGTAAAAAACAGCATGGGGTTCAAAATCGGGGTGCGTTTTTTGAAAATCCAAAAAAATGCCCACAGCTGAATCTTTGGATATAGTCGTCTGATCCTCTTCATATTTGAAATTGCTTATATGTCCGTCATCAAAGGTCAGTATGACAGGTGAAAGTCCTGCCGGTAAGTTTATTTCGCCTTTGATATAAGATTCCATCGTAATAGGTCTATAGCCTTCGTTATAAAGCCTTTCTAAATCGGCTCTGAAATGACTGATGGATCTATCGTAGCCACTTTCCTTTTCTGCAAGCCTATGGTACATCACAATCATAATTTCACCCAGTTCATTGGGCTTTACCATGGCCCATTCGTCTGTATTTAGATTTTGTTTATGCGATTCCTCAAAAAAAAGAGGCAAATAAATCTCTGTAAATTCTTGAATTGCCAAAGGGGCCTTTGCAATCCACAAGTCATGGGGTGGCGTTTGGACGCACCCACTAAGACCAGCGCAAAGCGCAGTTAATAGGAGTCCATTTAAAATGCAATTTTTCATTGTGCGTTACCTCCAAAGGGACAGATGGCAATGCAGACACCGCACACAGAACCTCTACCGATATGCTGGAAATGCTTGTGCATGTAAGTACTACAGACCTTGACATCCACGATGAGCTCACGTTTGATTCCTTTTGAATAGGGTGTTCCTGAAAGTGCACAAGCTGGACAAGCTTCTACACACAGACTACACGTGCCACAGCCTATGGATAAATCAAGTGGACCATTATACTGGCTGGGAACATAAGTCGTTAGGACTGAGCCAAGGCGGAGTCTAGGGCCAATTGTAGGGCTGACGATTGAGTTGTTTTTGCCTATGAACCCGATCCCACTTTCGAGTGCTGCAGATCGATGTGAAAAAACGCCTTGATATCCATGACCATCAACAGCAATACTTTGACTTGCAGGAATAAAAAATGCTTTATGGCCCGCAGCTTCTAAAAGAATAGAGACTCTAAGGCTCACATGATCAATCAAACGATTCACTGTTCTGTATAAGCTAAAATAAGTATGGGTTGGACTGTCGGTGATTTCGTCCATTACACCATTTGGCATTGCAATACAAAATGAAAATGCTGTAGGATAAGGGGGTGCCAATTGTCCCGTTTTCTCACTCATATTTGCAAAGCCAAATTGAAAGACGCCAGTTGCGTCGCAAAATGACTGGATTTGTTTTTCAACCATGTTTTTTATCTAACGCTCCATTCTATATTCGTGTATACTCTATAGTATAGCGGATTTTTCCGGGATTGAAAGGTAAAAGGAGATTTTATGTTTGCACCTAGCTCAGAAAAACAATTGAAGGATAAAGTTTTGATTCTTTATTTTGTATACCACCTCAGAGGAAAATTGAGCCGTTTAGAATTGACCGAACTCTTTATCACTCATGATATATTTGAATATTTTATTTACGCACAACACCTGAACGAATTGATAGATAAGGATTTGATAGAACTCATTGAAACTTCGGAACGCGCTACTTATCATATTACAGATGCTGGACTTCGCACCTTGGAACTCTTTAAAGACAGCATGAATCCTGGCAAACTAAAATGGGCCAAAGAGCTTGTGGATGAATTAAACCAAAAACTTAAAGAAGATCGTCAGCTTAAATCCAGTTTTAAAAAGATAGGTGAGCATAATTATCAAGCAACTTTAGAAGTCAACGAAAGCGACTGGACACTTCTAAAAATCGAAATGAATGTGGTCAACAACGAACAAGCACAGACCGTTTGCAAAATATGGAAAGAAAAAGCATCGGAGATTTATGGTACTTTAGTGCATCAACTCATGGACACATCCTTTAAATAACTCAACCATAGCCTCAAAAGTCCATTTACTCGGTTTAAAAAGGGAGTCGTTTGAACACTGAGAAATTAATCAGATTGTTCATTCAACTCTTTTTTTGTCCTTTCTGACATACTTATTCTGCTTTTACGCTTTTAAATCCAACAAACAACTTCTAATCTGACCAGTTGAATGCATTATATGTGAAGCAACTTCATACTGATTCATGGTATAGAGGTGAATGCCATCGACGCCCCAACTGAGCAAATCAATGATTTGTTCATTCGCGTAGCCCATTCCAGCTTGCCTCAATGCTTCTGGATTATGTTCGTATTTATTGAGGATTCTTTTAAATTTTGCAGGCAGCGTGCAGCCGGTAAGGGACGCAATTCGATTCATCTGAGAGAAATTCACAACGGGCATAATACCAGCAGATACAGGAACGCATATACCCGCAAGGGCCAGTTTTTCCAAAAAATCATAAAAGAGATTATTGTCAAAGAAAAGCTGGGAAACGAGAAAATCGACGCCGCTTTCCACTTTTTCTTTCAAGTACAAAATATCTTTGACCTGGTTCTTACAGTCAATATGGCCCTCGGGATAACAGGCACCTCCGATTGAAAATTGGTTTATCTGCGTTTTTTTGACAAAAAAAGCGAGGTCTTTGGCATATTTGAATGCCGTCTTTTCAATTTTATAATTTTCGGGAATATCGCCTCTCATGGCCAAAATATTTTCAATGCCGCTTCCTTTGAATTTATCTAAAAGCCCTGTTATTTCGTCCGGTCCAGCATGAATACAGGTCAAATGAGCGAGTGCATCTATTTGTAGATCCTTTTGAATATATTCAGCAATTTCTAATGTGTTTTCTTGAGTACTGCCTAAAGCGCCATAAGTCACACTGATGAAGTCTGGATTAAGGGTTTTAAACTTCAAAAGAACATCTTTGATTTTTTCAAGTGGATAGTCTTTTTTAGGGGGAAACACTTCGAATGAGATGACGGGTTTTTTCTGGTTATAAAGATTTTTTATTTTCATTGTTGCCTCCTAAATGTGGATGAGTTCTACATCGCCTAATGCGCCAAAGGTGTCATTGACCACTATGACTGCACCTGTTACGCCTTCAATGCCTAAGGCAAAATGAAGCGCACTTTCAATATCTGACTCCCTTTGGACATGATTAGCTGTCGCAGTGGCCACTGCATCTGCTAAAGCGCCATTTGATGAGAGAATTGCAACGGCGTCGGCTTTACCAAAGCTCACACTGTGACCCGTCGTTCCTGATGAAGTGCAAAGACCTGCTGGCATTTGGTCTTTCCGAATGCGAATACCTATACGTCCACTGAGTGAGGATGCCCCCGCCTCGAGTCGCACAGTCATGTCCTCCGTGTGTGCAAGAAACAAATCTCCCCCATTTTCTACAATGGCCGTTTGCCCTTTTTCAAGGAGTCTTAATCCCACCCCTTCTGCAATAGCACCAGCAACGGCTGCCATTGGACCAACACCCGCTTTTCGTGCAGCGTCAGCCATTCTTACCACCATCGGATGATTTGTAGAGGACACTACTGGCACAAAGGAATCCATGAAATTCTTATGGATTTCAATTTCACGTATGACTTCATTTCTCAACTGACGCATCCATCTGAGAACCAGTTGATCGTCCCGCCAATCACTGATGATCAGCAAATCTGTATCTGCTATACAAAGGGTGTAGCTTTCTGTTTTATCCGAGTGGGATTTTCTATAATTGCGTGGCTCATAGATCATCTTTTTTCGATCGCCTTTAATGGGCAAGCTTGCAAGCAGAAATCACAGGATACGCACTTGCTTTCATCGAATTTCAGTTCATAGTGTTCATAATAAAGGGCTTTTATGCGACAAGCCGCTGTACAGGCACCACAGTGTACACATTTGTCAAAATCTACAGTAATTTTATTTCTGACAAAATCCACCGTGACACCTTGCTCTTCAAGATACTGAATGGATTTAGAAACGGTTTCCGAATTGCCTTCTATCTCCATGATCATGTGGCCTCTCAGGTTATAATCAATATCCGCTCTCAATATATTGCATTTCAGATCATAGACTTTGATCAAATCGTAGATAATGGGCTTGTTGACATTGACAGGATTGAACTCTAATGCAATTTTTGTAATCATAGGATCACCTCATCTTTCAAGCCCTTGACGCCGTTATGTTTGGGCAAATCTTGAATGGGGCGCTGTAAAGTCATATCACCCGCTTTGAGCCACTGGTTCATGGTCTCAATAATCTCTTGTGCTTTTCTCACACTGCTGAGAGAAACCGTTTTGATGGACTTTCCTTCAATGGTGACTGTACCACTTTGAAGCTCTTCGTAGTTGACACGGCTAATGATCGGACGGTTTTTAGATTTGACGGCATAATCGAAAATATTGGTCTCAATATCTCTATTTCTAACAGCCGTTCTTTTCAATATCTCTGGTGTCAATATAGGAATCGGAATGCCTATGCCTACAAACAGCGAAACGCCGTAACCTACGTAAGTGGCTGGTTTAATAAATTTTGAAGACATGTCCTTCATATTGCCTATAACTGCTAGGGTTCCCGCTGGACCGATGGACGTGCCGTTCTCGTTGCGGTTTTGGTTAGAATTAAACTGTGTCCCCTGCCATGAGACGTACCCCTGTGTACCTCCAATAAAAATACGCGTACCGATGCCAACTGTATCATACTCAGGGTCATTGTTCAGCGGCGAAAGTTCGCCAGAAGTGGAGTAATTCACATTGGAGAGACCGGCCTTTAAAATCCCCATATAGGTGTACAAATCTCTTTCAGACGTATTGGCCGCAGCACCGTAATTTTGATAACAGTTTCTAGGATTAAACAAATATGCTTCATTGAGATCTTCTAGGGTCAAGAATGTATCGATTGATTTACGCGTGTAACAGTCCGTCCCCTGGGATGTGGCTTTAAGCCGCACAGGTTTACCGGCGATAAGATCCGATATGACATGGGCCCCGCCATACTCAATTCCTCTCGTTTCAGAACTCTGGGTCGCACCTATATAGGTGTCCACAGCAGCCAGTCCACCATATGCTTCTACATCGTTCAAGAAAATCTTATTCATACGGATAGGAGGATCTGAATGGCCAAAGTTCAAAAATGCACCTGAGGAGCACATAGGGCCAAATGTTGCCGTAGTCACCACGTCAATTGCGTCAAAAGCATTTTGTAGCCCTTTTTTTTCGATGAAATCATGTACCTGATCTGCGGACACGATAACTGCAGTTCCCGCTTTGATTCTCTTGTTAATCTCCTCAAAAGTTTTTAATTCTTTCATCCCAAACCTCCCAAATGATAATGATGGCTTTAATACCCCCCTAAAAATAAAAAAACCACTCAAGAAATTGAGTAGTTTAAAAACAAACTTCTTATCTCCCGGAATAAATCCGCTGGATTTAGCACCTTGCGTTAGCAGGTTGCCGGACGTCATCGGGCCAGTCCCTCAGTCACTCTGGATAAGTATTAAATTAAGTCAATTATAAAAACAATTAAAGTCAGTGTCAAGCATTCTTTTTTATTTATGATTTTATTCTGAACGATCAGCGATCATGTCCTATTGTAACGCAAGGGATTCTGTCTTCTGAATAGCAGATTGATTAGGGGTGTCAAAAGTCCGTAGTTGATCTTGTTCATACTGCATATAGTTCCGGAATATTCAACTGGACTATATGCAGTATGAACAATCAAGAAACTTACTTTTGACACTCAAATCAAGATTTCAGTATCGGCTTTCGGTTTTAAGCAATCAGCATCATACATTAAATGCAACACTCAAATCATGAGCGTAAAGTGACCTAAACTGGTCTCGACCCCAAAACAATCACTTCCATACAACCGTCCCACGCGAAGCGCCGAACAACCCTTTCGATTCACTATGCCATACGTATGCTGTGTTATTTTAGGACATTTTCGAATACACGCACAGCATTCTTTTTTATTTATGATTTTATTTTCGCTTGAATAGCTTTCTAATTTCTCCAATATAGTACAGCGAACCAAAGCAAATCTGAACAGTATCCGCTTTACTGGCTTGTTTTGCCCTGTGGAGAGCATCTGAATAAGAAGAAGCAATTTCAATAGGGACAGAGTTGTTCGCAGAACGAATAACCCCTTCCAATTCGTTTAATGCCATGGCTCTTGGATTGTCTGGCAAAACCAATATCCAGCGCTCAAAAGAATTTTTGAAGAGAGACACAACACCGCTGATATCTTTGTCCTTCAGCATGCCGAAAATCGCAATTTTGTTATGACCACTTAAGTAGGTCTCCATGGCATCAAATAGACTTTGAGCACCATGTAAATTATGAGCGCCATCAATAAAAATAATGGGGTCCTCAGAAATTTGTTCAAGTCGACCTGCCCATGTAGCTTGCTTCAAGCCAGTATAAATCGACTCGTTTTTGATATAGAGATTGTTGTATTTTCTCAGGGCAAGCAAGGTTGAAATCGCTAGGGCTGCATTGTCGATTTGGTGCTTTCCAAGCATGGAAATTTCAACATCTAACAGTTGCTCCCCTTCAAATGTAAGGTCAAAGAGGCTACCTTTTAAAGAAGTTTGCTTGATGACAACCAAATCATAATCTGCAATAATCAGCTTGGCAGTTTGGTCAAGGGCTCTTTTCCTTATGGCTTCCAGTGCATCGTGCTCCTGAGGCGATGTCACAGTGAGACAGCCCTCCTTTATGATGCCTGATTTCTCATAAGCTATTTTTTCAAGGGTATCCCCCAGATATTCCATATGGTCTAGTGCTATAGGTGTTATCACCGAAACCATAGGGCGTTTGATCACATTTGTACTGTCAAGACGTCCTCCAAGACCCACCTCAAGGACTATAAAGTCGACTTTTTTGCGTTTGTAAAATTCAAAAGCTAC
The DNA here is from genome assembly GCA_038240675.1 of Peptostreptococcales bacterium. GTDB lineage: Bacteria > Bacillota > Clostridia > Peptostreptococcales > Acidaminobacteraceae > JBBRGL01. The sequence continues at coordinate 556 of JBBRGL010000125.1, read as the reverse complement.
CGCTGTAACCACTTCAAACTCAGTAGGATGATCATGCCCGAGGGCTATCATTTTATCCACAAAGTGTTTTACATACTCTGTACACACAGCCAGGTCAGCATTTTCAATACTAATGCCATTAAGGCGTATACGCTCATTGAACACTTCAAGAAAGGGAGATGTAAAAAGGCCTACATCATACCCCTCAGACACCAGTACTGAAGCGATGTAGTTGCTGGTAGACCCCTTGCCATTGGTGCCTGCGACGTGAATAAACCGAAGGTCATCCTGTGGGTTGCCCATAAGGTCCAGAAGAAAGCTGATGTTTTCAAGACCCAACTTACTTCCGAATTTATGTGTTGAATGAATATAGTCTAGCGCCTGTAGATAGTTCACCCGTTACCCCCTTTCTATGCTTGTAATTTAAATTTTATTTTCGCTATACGCTCTTGTACTTTACTGAGCATATCTTCAAATTTAGACTGTTTTTCTTTTTCTTCTTGAACCAGACTGTCAGGTGCTTTAGCGAGGAAACCTTGGTTGCTGAGTTTAGCCACAACGCGACTGACTTCTTGAC